>NZ_JBANAZ010000043.1:0-80944 GCF_059803455.1 Bradyrhizobium sp. UFLA05-108
CCTCGACAACCCGTTCGGCACGAGGCTGTCACCCATGTCTTAGGTACGGTCCGTTACCCATGTCTTCGGGCCGGACACGCCGGATTTGGTAGCGGGGGAGGGACTCGAACCCCCGACCCCAGGATTATGATTCCCGTGCTCTAACCAGCTGAGCTACCCCGCCACAGGGCTCGCGGGGCCGAAACGGCCGATCTCGCGAACGCGCGGCATATAAGGAAGGGGGCAGCGGGCTGTCAAGCAAGGTGGCCGCCCAGCGCGCCCTTTTCGGCATCAGACTCGTAGAAGCTCCCTCACCCGAAATTCGCGCTCCGTGGAGTTCGGCCTCTCCCCCCGGATGTGGGGAGAGGTGAAGAAATAGGCCTACTTCGGCCTCACATTGGGGTCGCCGCCAGGGCTGCCGGGGGGCGGGATGATCGGGGTTTTGCCGACCTCGGGCGCGGGGGCGCGCATTTCGGGATCGACGCCGGAGGGCGGGCACAGCACGCCGTCGGATTTGGCCAGTTTGTCACCGAGCGGTTCCCGAGCCTGGCCGGTGGTCTGGCCGTCGGGCCTCACCGTGCCGCGGGGCTGATCGCTCTGGGTCGGCGTGCAGTCGCTGGCGCGTTGCGGGGGCGGCGGCGCGGTCGCCTGTGGCGGCGTCGCCGGGCTGGGCGGAGCCTGAGCCATCGCGGTGCCTGAGGCCGCTATCAGGAGGCTTGCAAGGATGAGCTTTGATGTCGTGCGCATGAGACGGAAACGCGCGGGGATATGCGCATGTTCCAGCCAGCTACGTTCACGATTTGCGGTAGCGGATCAGCGAAAAGTGGCCCATCGGCGGCATTGGGCGCCGTTCGGCGAGCGTGATGCCGCCGTGGCGCTTCTGCCAGTCGACGAGGCGGTCCCAGGGAAACTCGGGGCGCCAGCCGAGCCGGCGCGCGAGCGGTGCAAAGGCGAGTTCGAAGATTTTTCGCGGTCCGCTCTCGGCGCCGATGTGATTGACGAGGATCAATTCGCCGCCGGGTTTCAACACACGCACGAATTCGTCGAGCGTACCTTCGGGATCGGGCACCGCGGTGATGACGTATTGCGCAACCACCGCGTCGAAGAAGGAATTGGGGAATGCGAGGTTCTTTGCATCCATCACGCTGAGCACCTCGACATTGCCGAGCTTTTCCGCGCGCACACGCGCCTGCGCCTTGCGCAGCATCGGCTCGGAAATGTCGACGCCACAAATTTTCGTCGAGCGCGAATAATCCGACAGCGACAGGCCGGTACCAACGCCGACGTCGAGGATGCGGCCACCGATCTTGTCGGCCTCCGCAATGGTCGACTGGCGTCCCGCGTCGAACACCTTGCCGAAGACGAGATCGTAGACCGGCGCCCAGCGGCCATAGGCCTTCTCGACCCCGGCGCGCGAGATATCTGCTGCCATGCCCCCTGCCCTATAAAGATTTTAACCGCGCACCGCTTCCGCGAGCGGCCGCGCCGCATCGCTTGCGATCTTCGCGGCCGCGCTCTGGATAAAGCCGCCGCCGAGCACGCGCGCCTGCCCCGATGGCGCGTCGTAGAATACGCAGGCTTGTCCCGGCGAGACGCCCTCTTCGCCCGCAACCAGCTCGACCTCGTAATGGCCGTTGCCGCCGCGCAGCCACGCTGGCTGCGGCGCGCGGGTCGAGCGCACGCGCACGAACATTTCGAGGCCGCCGCCGATGGCCCGATCGATATCGCCGTCGCCGATCCAGTTGACGTCGCGCAGCACGATACGGTGCATCTTCAGCGCATCGCGCGGGCCGACCACGACGCGGCGGGTCGCGGCCTCGAGCCGCACCACGTAGAGCGGCGAGCCGGAGGCGATGCCTAAGCCCCGGCGCTGGCCGACGGTGAAATTGGCGATGCCGTGATGCTGGCCGATGACGCGACCATCGAGATCGACGATGTCGCCGGGCTCCATCGCATTGGGGCGCAGCCGCGTGATGATGTCGGTGTAGCGCCCGGTCGGCACGAAGCAGATGTCCTGGCTGTCATGCTTGTCGGCCACGCTGAGGCCAAAGCGGCGGGCGAGCTCGCGCGTCTCGGTCTTGGTCATGTCGCCGAGCGGGAAGCGTAGATAATCGAGCTGCTCGCGCGTGGTCGCGAACAGGAAATAGCTCTGGTCGCGCTCGCTATCTGCAGCGCACACCAGCGCGCGGGAGCCGTCGGCAAGGCCGCGCGAGGCGACATAGTGACCGGTGGCAAGCGCGACCGCGCCGAGTTCGCGCGCGGTCTTCAGGAGATCGCGGAATTTGACGGAGCGGTTGCACTCGATGCACGGCACCGGCGTCTCGCCGAGCGCATAGCTGTCGGCAAAATTGTCGATGACGGATTCGCGAAAGCGGTCCTCATAGTCGAGCACGTAATGGGGAATGCCGAGCTTGGCGGCGACATCGCGCGCGTCGTGAATGTCCTGGCCGGCGCAGCAAGCGCCCTTGCGATGGGTCGCCGCGCCATGATCGTAGAGCTGGAGTGTAATGCCGACAACGTCATAGCCCTCGGCCTTCAGCAGCGCAGCCGTCGTCGAGGAGTCCACGCCGCCCGACATGGCGACGACGACCCTGGTGTCCTGCGGACGGCCTTTGAGATCCAGACTGTTGCGCATGGTTCCGGCTGTTGAAGGCGACTTGCGGCGGAAGTGTTCCGCTGATCCCGCGTTGATCGGTCGGGAAAGGGACGGTCTCAGGGAACGGGAATAGTTCCACGAGTCGGCTTGCCCGGTCGAAAGCGGCTGAGAGCTACCCTTTAATATAGGCCGTATTCCCCTGAAGCAATCGCAGGGGAGGCTTTCGCCGGGCGCTTAGGGCAATTCTTGCCGGGAGGCAGAAATGGGCTGGGCTTCGGAGGCCTTCCTGGCGTCCCGCCCCATGTATTAAGTATTTGATCTTGTTGTATAAAGCAATACTTAGCCTGGCTGGCCCGCTCCTTGCTAACCCCTTGTCCTGAGTTTCATTTCAAGGGGCGTGTCCGTGGTCAGCGTGACGTCAGATGTAGCCGCAAGCGTGTCGGTCCAGACCACACCGCCAAAACCTGCCCGCTCGCAGGGGGCTGCGGCGAACGACCAGTTCGGTGCGCTCGTCGACAGTAACACGACGGCTGCCGGCAGCACGCCGAGTACGACCTCCGACCCGGCGCCGCGCCGCACCGACAGCTCCTCGTCGTCCTCCTCCGACAAGAGCACGCACGACACTTCCTCGAGCGATCCGTCGTCGCAGAGCAGATCGACTGACGCGACCGACAGTTCGACGTCTGCCGCCACCGACACGCCCGCCGATCCCGCCAAGGCGCCCGACAAGACCAAAGGCAGGTCGGACGCCTCCGGCACGAAATCGACCGAAAAATCCAATGACAGCAAGGGCGACAAGACCGAGGACACCGACGGTGTCGCCGCCGCCATTCAGGCCGATCCCACGCAGGCAGCCGTGGCGTCCACTACGCCTGATCCGAACGCCGTCATCGTCGCGGCCCCGGTCGTGCCGGTCGATCCGAACGCGGCCGCCAGCCAGGCGGCCAGCAATTCAAACTCTCCGCTGACGATCGCCGCCGCTGGGATCGCCGCGAGCGCCTCGACCGCGGCGCAGATCACTGCGCCGGCCGTCCAGACCGACGCAACCGGCAACAAGACCGCCGATGCCGGCACCGCAGCGAAAGCGGCGCTGACGGATGCGGCCGCCAGCGAGACGGCCGGTGCTTCGCCGACCGATCCGCAAACCCAGGGTGCGCTGACCGCCACTGTCGCACAGGCGACGCCCAAGACGTCATTCAAGGCCGCCGCCACGACGCAGCAGAACACCGACGTTTCCAATCTCGGGCAGGATACGAGCAAGACGAGCACGACCGGCACGGCGTCCAACCAGGCGCCGGCAACTGCAACCACGGCCGCGCATCCTCAAGCCGCCAAGCCGCAGGTCGAGGGCAACACGACCGAGGCCAAGGCCGACGTATCGGACAAGACCGCTTCGGCTGCACCAGGCACGGCACCGACGCACGACCACGCGGCCAGCACTCAGGCGCTGACCAGCACGACGGACACCGGCGCCCAGGCCGCTGCCGCCGTGCAGGCGCCGCAGACCACGACGACCTCGGTCGCAGGCGCATCGACGGCGACGCTGACCGCGACCGCCGCCACTTCCACAGCCGTGCCGATCAGCGGGGTGCCGGTCGAGATCGCCGCGGCCGCGCGCGCCGGCAAGACCAGGTTCGACATCAGTCTCGATCCGGCCGAGCTCGGCCGCATCGACGTGCGCATCAACGTCGACCGCAACGGACAGGTTACCTCGCATCTCACCGTCGAGAAGCCGGAGACGCTCTCGATGCTGCGGCAGGATGCGCCGCAATTGCAGCGCGCGCTCGACGATGCCGGCCTGAAGACCGGCAGCAACGGCCTGTCATTCAGCCTGCGCGACCAGAACTCGTCCGGGCAGAACTCGAGCAACAACAACGACAATGGCAGTAATGCCCGCCGGCTGATCATCAGCGACGAGGACGCAGTGCAGGCCGCACCCGTGGGACGCGGCTACGGCCGCATGCACGGATCGAGCAGCGGCGTCGATATCAGAGTGTGAGGAGTATTCGACATGACCACAACGAATGCCGCCACCGCCCCGTCAGTGGTTTCAGGCACGACCCAGACGTCATCCTCGTCATCCTCGTCGAGCTCCAGCCTGAGCTCGACCACGGGATCGACGCTGGCGGGCAATTTCCAGACCTTCCTGACGCTGCTCACCACGCAGCTTCAGAACCAGAATCCGCTTGATCCGCTCGACACCAACCAGTTCACCCAGCAGCTGGTGCAGTTCGCCGGCGTCGAACAGCAGCTCAAGACCAACGATTCGCTGTCCCAGCTCGTCACCCTGCAACAGACCACGCAGGCAACGCAGGCGCTGGGCTTCGTCGGCAAGACCGCCGTGGTCGATGGCACCACCGCGACCATGACGAACTCGTCGGCGACCTGGCACCTCAACGTGCCCTCCAGCGCCACGGTCGATATTTCGATCGCCAACTCCAGCGGCCAAACCGTGTTCACCGGCAAATATACGGCCGGCGCCGGCGCCGACATTCCCTTTACCTGGAACGGTCAAGGCAATGACGGCACGCAGTGGCCGGACGGCAAGTACACGATCTCGGCGACCGGCCAGGACGCTTCGGGCAACAATGTCGGCGTCGCCGCGCAGGTGCAGGGCACGGTGAATTCCGTCGACCTGACCCAGTCGCCGCCGCTGCTCTCGATCGACGGCAACAGCTACACGCTGAGCCAGGTGAAGAGCATCGTCGCGACCAGCAGCACGAGCAACTAAGGCGGCGCGCTTCGCCTGACGCGTCGTGGTTGCGCGCCTCGTTCGTTAGTAAAGTATTTACGAAGACCCCCGCCCGGCCGTCTGAAAACGTGTTTTCAGCCCGCCGGGCCGATCGTGTTCCAGCCATTTTCAACGAGAATTGTATTGAAGCCTTAGGCTTAGCCAATTTTTAAGCCGACCGGCGTAGGGTTTCGGCGTGAGTTCAGTGGTTGAGAGTTTGTGAGTACGCCATGACAGAACCCCATCGCCCGAGGGTGAAATACGTCATCGGGCCGGACGGCAGCCCTTTGACGATCGCGGACCTGCCTGCACCGGGGACCAAACGCTGGGTCATCCGACGCAAGGCCGAAGTTGTTGCCGCGGTCCGCGGAGGCCTCCTTTCCCTCGAGGAAGCCTGCAGCCGTTACACCCTGACAGTCGACGAATTCCTCTCCTGGCAGTTTTCCATTGACCAGCATGGTCTTGCCGGACTGCGCACCACGCGCATCCAGCAGTATCGCCAGTAGGCGATCTGGAAATTCGCCAAGTTTGACGCAAATCGGCCTCGCTCTGCGAGGCCGATTTTTTTCATGTCGCCACTTTTGTCCCACCTCTTAATCTTCGTTAACCATATCGAAACCATCACCTAGGCAATAATTGCCCAGTCGGCTTGCCGGTTGCAGGCCGAATCTGGCGGGGCGATTGCTTGCAAGGTCTGTTGGACTTCCTGAAAGGTATCGGCGCCGCCCGGTTCGGGGCCATGATCGCGGTCACCGCCGCGCTCATCGGCTTCTTTGCCTTCGTCATCATGCGCGTGACCACGCCGCAGATGACGACGCTGTTCACCGACCTCAGCGTTGAAGATTCCTCAAGCATTATCAAGGATCTGGAACGCCAGGGCATCCAGTTCGAGCTGCGCAATGAAGGCACCATCATCATGGTGCCCAAGGACAAGGTCACGCGGCTGCGCATGAAGCTCGCCGAGGGCGGCCTGCCCAAGGGCGGCGGCGTCGGCTACGAGGTGTTCGACAAGTCGGACGCGCTCGGCACCACCAGCTTCGTCCAGAACATCAATCATCTGCGCGCGCTGGAGGGTGAACTCGCCCGCACCATCCGCGCCATCGACCGGATCCAGGCCGCCCGCGTCCACCTCGTCCTGCCGGAGCGTCCGTTGTTCTCGCGCGAGGCGCCGGAGCCGTCGGCCTCGATCGTGGTGCGGGTCCGCGGCTCGCTGGAAGCGCAGCAGATCCGAGCCATCCGCCATCTCGTCGCCTCCGCCGTCAACGGATTGAAGCCGCAGCGCGTCTCGATCGTCGACGAGTCCGGTCAGTTGCTCGCCGATGGCGCGGCGACCGATCCCGACCAGGCGCTCGGCGACGAGCGCCGCACCGCGTTCGAGAAGCGGATGCGCAAACAGGTCGAGGACATCGTCTCCTCGGTGGTCGGCTCGGGCCGCGCCCGGGTGCAGCTCTCCGCCGATTTCGACTTCAACAAGATCACCCAGACCTCCGACAAGTTCGATCCTGAAGGCCGCGTGCTGCGCTCGAGCCAGACCCGCGAAGAGCAGAGCATGACCGCCGACAACAACGGCCAAGTCACTGTCAATAACGAGCTCCCCGGCAACCAGCAGAACAGCGGCGTCGCGGCGAAGGACCAGAGCAAGAAGACCGAAGAGACCAACAATTACGAGATCTCTCGCACCACCAAGACCGAGGTGACCGAGGCCGGCCGGGTCAACCGCATCTCGGTCGCGGTGCTGGTCGACGGCATCTACACCAAGAACGACAAGGGCGAGCTCGCCTACACCGACCGCACCAAGGAGCAGCTCGACCGTATCGCCACGCTGGTGCGCTCGGCGATCGGCTTCGACCAGAAGCGCGGCGACCAGGTCGAGGTCGTCAACCTGCGCTTTGCCGACGCGCCCTCGACTGCCCCGATCGCCGAACCATCGGGCTTCCTTGGCACGCTCCAGTTCACCAAGGACGACGTGATGTACTTCGTCGAGCTCGGCGTGATGATGCTGCTCGGCCTCGTCGTGATGTTCATGGTGATCCGGCCGCTGGTGAAGCGGATCCTTGCCTCGGACGAGGTCGCAGCCCTGACCAGCGCGCTGAGCGCCCCTGCGCTGACCAACGAATCCGCTTCCGCCTCGGGCGGCGGCCACGCGCTGGTCCCGAGCGGCAACGCCACGGCGAGCGCGATCGACGTCGCCACCATCCAGGGCCAGGTCCACGCCCAGTCCGTTCATCGCGTCGGCGAGCTCGCCGAGCGCAACCCCAACGAAACCGTCGCCATCATCCGCCAATGGCTGAGCGAACCCGCGAAATGATTCGAGAAGTGAACTGACATGGCCGCCTCCTTGCAAAACGCCAACTCGAACGACATCACCAGCGTGATCTCGACGCTCGCACAGCGCGCCGGCAACCGAGCCAAGGACGGCAGGTCCGAGCCGCTAGCGGGACCGAAGCGCGCCGCAATCCTGATGCTGGCGCTCGGCGAGCAATATGGCGGCAAGATCTGGTCGCTGCTCGACGACGAGGAGGTGCGCCAGCTTTCGCTGGAGATGTCCACCCTCGGCACGGTCGAGGTCGACACGGTCGAGGACATGCTGCTCGAATTCGTCTCGCGCATGTCGGCTTCCGGCGCGCTGATGGGCAATTTCGACGCCACCGAGCGACTGTTGCAGCAATACCTGGCGCCGGAGCGTGTCAACGGCATCATGGACGAGATCCGCGGCCCTGCCGGGCGCAACATGTGGGAGAAGCTCTCCAACGTGCAGGAAGAGGTGCTCGCCAACTACCTCAAGAACGAATACCCGCAGACCATCGCGGTGGTGCTGTCCAAGCTCAAGCCCGAGCATGCCGCGCGCGTCCTCGGAATCCTGCCCGAGGAGCTGGCGCTCGATGTCGTCAACCGCATGCTGAAGATGGAGGCGGTACAGAAGGAGGTCATCGAGAGCGTGGAGAAGACGCTTCGCGTCGAATTCATGTCAAACCTGTCGCAGACCCGCCGCCGCGACGCCCACGAGGTGATGGCGGAAATCTTCAACAATTTCGACCGCCAGACCGAAACCCGCTTCATCACCTCGCTGGAAGAGGAGAACCGGGAATCGGCCGAGCGCATCAAGGCCCTGATGTTTACCTTCGACGACCTCGTCAAGCTGGACTCCGGCTCCGCCCAGACATTGATGCGTAACGTCGACAAGGACAAGCTCGCCGTCGCGCTGAAGAGCGCCAACGAGGACGTCCGCAACTTCTTCTTCGGCAACATGTCCTCCCGCGCCGCCAAGATGCTCCAGGACGACATGGCGGCGATGGGACCGGTCCGCCTGCGCGACGTCGACGAGGCGCAGGCGCTGCTGGTCAATCTCGCCAAGGATCTCGCTGCCAAGGGCGAGATCATGCTGACCAAGAACCGCGCTGACGACGAATTGGTGTACTGATGGCGGCGCCTGCGAAATTCCTGTTCGACAACGACTTCTCCGCGCCCGACCGGACGCGCGAGAAGGCCGCGAGCGCAGCCGAGGTCGCGCAGAAGATCGCGGCCGCCGAGGCGCGCGCCTACCAGGCCGGCTTCGACGCCGGACAGCGCGAGGCCAAGGCCGAGAGCGACCGCCGCGTCGCGCTTGCCATGGAGGAGATCAACATCTCGGTCAGGGGCATCGCCTCGGGCATCGGCAATATCGAGGCCAGGATGGAGACCGAGGCGGTCGACGTCGCGGTCGCGGTGGCGCGCAAGCTGTGCGCTGACCTGATCGCCGCCGAGCCGCTCGGCGAGATCGTCGCGCTGGTCAAGGACTGCTTCTCGCACCTCGTCGCGACGCCGCACCTGGTCGTCCGCATCAACGACGCGCTCTACGAGAGTGCACGCGATCGGATCGAACGGCTCGCCAAGCAGAGCGGCTTCGAGGGCCGGCTGGTGATCCTGGCCGAGCCGGAGATTGCGACCGGCGACTGCCGGATCGAATGGGCCGATGGCGGCGTCGTGCTCGAGCGCGGCGCCATTCTCGGCAAGATCGACGAACTCGTCGGACGCTATATCGCGTCCCGCAAGGGGAACTAAGCCATGAGTGACACCGACGGGCAGGTCCCGCTTCCCGATCTCAACGGCCCGATGCCGCCGACCGGCACCGATGTCGGCTACAACGAGGACGAATACGCAGCCCGCGTCGCCGCCGACCTCGAGGCCGTGTTCGACGTGCCGGTGCAGGTCTCCGCCGTGCTCGGCCGCTCCAAGATGGACGTCGGCGAGCTGTTGAAGCTCGGTCCCGGCACCGTGCTCGAGCTCGACCGGCGCGTCGGCGAGGCCATCGACATCTACGTCAACAACCGCCTCGTCGCCCGCGGCGAGGTGGTGCTGGTCGAGGACAAGCTCGGCGTGACCATGACCGAGATCATCAGGACCGAACGCAGCTAATCGGGGAATGACGCGCGGCAGCGCGAACAGACGGACAGGAGACTGACATGCGGCTTCTCATCGTTGGCACACTGAAGGGCCAGCTCACCACCGCCACCAAGATCGCGATGGAGAACGGCGCCACCGTGACCCACGCCGAGGACCACGAGCAGGCGATGCGCGTGCTGCGCGGCGGCAAAGGCGCCGACCTGCTGCTGGTCGACGTCGCCCTCGACATCCGCGATCTCGTGATGCGGCTGGAAGCCGAGCACATCCACGCTCCCATCGTCGCCTGTGGCATCACCAACGACGCTCGCGCCGCGGTCGCCGCGATCCACGCCGGCGCCAAGGAATACATCCCGCTGCCACCGGAGCCGGAGCTGATCGCCGCCGTGCTCGCCGCGGTCGCCAACGATTCCCGTGACCTGATCTATCGCGACGACGCCATGGCGCGCGTGGTCAAGCTCGCCCAGCAGATCGCGGGCTCGGACGCCTCGGTGATGATCACCGGCGAATCCGGCACCGGCAAGGAAGTGCTGGCGCGCTACGTCCATACACGCTCGGCCCGCGCCAAACGCCCCTTCATCTCCATCAACTGTGCCGCGATTCCCGAGCATCTCCTGGAATCCGAGCTGTTCGGTCACGAGAAGGGCGCCTTCACCGGCGCGGTCGCCCGCCGCATCGGCAAGTTCGAGGAGGCGACCGGCGGCACGCTGCTGCTCGACGAAATCTCCGAGATGGATGTCCGCCTGCAATCAAAACTACTCCGCGCGATCCAGGAGCGCGTGATCGACCGCGTCGGCGGCACCAAGCCTGTCCCCGTCGACATCCGCATCATCGCGACCTCGAACCGCAACCTTGCGGAAGCGGTGCGTGAAGGCACCTTCCGTGAGGATCTGCTGTTCCGCCTCAACGTCGTGAACCTGAAGATCCCACCGCTGCGCGAGCGCCCCGCCGACATCCTGGAGCTCGCCCAGCACTTCGTGAAGAAATATGCCGAGGCCAACGGCGTGCCGCTGCGCCCCATTTCGGCGGAAGCGCGCCGCGTGCTCTCGACCAACCGCTGGCAGGGCAACGTCCGCGAGCTCGAGAACACCATGCACCGGGCGGTGCTGATGGCGCAGGGCGACGAAATCGGCGCTGACGCCATCATCACGCCGGACGGCGACCGCCTCGACGTCGCGCGCACCGCGCCAGCGGTGGCACACGCCACGATGGCCGCCGAACAGGTGACGCGGTCGCTGGTCGGACGCACCGTCGCCGACGTCGAGCGCGATTTGATCCTGGAGACGCTGAAGCATTGCCTGGGCAACCGGACCCATGCCGCCAACATCCTCGGCATCTCGATCCGCACGCTGCGCAACAAGCTCAACGAATATGCCGACGGCGGCATCCCGATCCCGCCCGCCGGCACACCGGGCGAATACCCACGGATGCCGGCAATGGGGGTGTGAGAGAGCTTTCAATTGCTGACGACGTAGATGCCCGGGCCAAGTCCCGGGCATTTCTTCTTGGGTGTAAGGCAACCCGCGCGCCACGCTCACGGTGTCGTCCTGGCGAAAGCCAGGACCCATTATATCCCAGGGAGGAGTTTGGCGAAGACTCGTCGTTCGGTACGCCCACCCCGCACAATCGATAGATTCCGCGGTATGGGTCCTGGCCTTCGCCAGGACGACGTCGGGGGAGACCGCGCTTCAATCACCGCCATCATGGCGGGGCCGCGTTCTCCGACTAGGTCATCGGTGCGACAGGCCCTATAACCGCGCACGAGAACCACGCGAGGTGACAATGTCTGAGGGTCAAATCACGGATTGGCTGGCATCGCAGAAGCAGGCGATGATCGACCTGTTGCGCGAGGTCGTGAACATCGATTCCGGATCCTACGACAAGGCCGGCGTGGACGCGGTCGGCGCGCGCTTCGAGCGGCATTTTGCCGAGCACGGCATTTCGAGCTGGCGCGAGCCGAACGACACCTATGGCGACGCGCTTCATGCGATCGTGGCCAAGCCCGGCAGCAACGAAAAGCCGATCCTGCTGATGGGGCATCGCGACACGGTGTTCGGCAAGGGCGAAGCCGAACGACGCGCCTTCACCATCAAGGACGGCCGCGCCTATGGCCCGGGGGTCGCCGACATGAAGGCAGGTCTCGTCATGAACGTGTTCGTGGCCGCAGCCTTCCAGAAATTCGGCGGCAGCCCGCACCCGATCAAGGTCCTGATCACCTCGGACGAGGAGATCGCATCGCCCTCGTCGCGGCCAGTGATCGAGCGCGAGGGACGGTCCGCGCGCGCCGTCTACAATTCCGAGCCGGGACGACCGACCGGCAACATCGTGACCAGCCGCAAGGGCGGCATCTTCATGCACCTTGCGGTCACCGGCAAGGCCGCGCATTCCGGAGCGAATTTTGCGGCCGGCGTCAGCGCGATCGGCGAGCTCGCGCACAAGATCGTTCATATCCACGCGCTGACCGATCTGACCAAGGGAATCACCCTCAACGTCGGGCTGATCTCTGGCGGACAGTCCGTGAATACGACGGCGCCTTATGCCGAGGGCCAGATCGATCTGCGCTATGTCGAGCCGAGAGATCGCGACGCGGTGATGGCCGCGATCGAGAAGATCGTCGCCACCTCTTACGTGCCTGGCTCGAGCGCCACCCTGACGATCAAGGGCGAGTTCGTGCCGGCGGTTCAGAGCGAGGCGTCGAAGACGCTGTTCGACGGTTACCAGGGTGCCGCACGTGACGTCGGGCTGACCACGCTCACCGGCGAGTTCTCCGGCGGCTGCGCCGATTCAGGCTTCACCGCCGCCGTGGGCACGCCGACGATCTGCGGCCTTGGCCCGGTCGGCGGACTTGCGCACACGCCGGAGGAATATCTCGAGCTCGACAGCATCGTGCCGCGCGCGCAGGCGCTGGCGCTGGCGATCTTGCGGAGTTGATGGTTGCGCAGTTCGTAAGGCGGGTTAGCTCTCGTAGGGTGGGCAAAGGCGCGCTTGCGCCGTGCCCACCATCTCTCCATGATTTGCGAAAGAAGAGGTGGGCACGCGGAGCCTGTCATCGGGCGCGCATTCGCGCGACCCGGTGGCTTTGCCCACGAGATCCTCCTCACGAATAGCTCGGCGCGTCGGGATTGCGGAAGATGTGGATGGGGTCGCCGGGCACGATGTGCCGTCCGGTGAACATCGCATAGGCGTAGAGCGCGAGATACGCGATCGCGAGCGCGCCGACGGCATAGAAGGCCCAGGTCGCAACGCGTTTCATGCCGGCTCCATCGCCTCCTACGGGAGGCTCTGGCAGGGCTTCTAGATCGAGAGAAACGAAAAGGCCAGCCCGGAAGGCCGCCGGGCGGTCAGATGACGCCCCGGCCCCGCGTGGGAACACTGACCTCGGCGAGCCTCGCCGCGTCCTCATCCTGGTCGACCGCGACGTACTGTCCGTGCCAATAGGCGAGCGCCGCGCTGCGGCTCGAGCTCCTGATATCGCGCACGCGGCCGATGACGATGCCATGCGAGTGGCGCTCGACGATCTCCTCGACCTCGCAATCAAGGGCGCTCAGCGCGCCGGCGAGCAGCGGGACGCCGGAGACGGCCGTCACCCAGTCGCTGCCGGCGAAGCGGTCGGCGCCCTTCAGCCCGCCCTTGCCGGCAAAGCGCTCGGCAATGTCGAGCTGGTCGGCGTTAAGGATGTTCACGCCGAAAGCGCCGTGACGCCTGATCAGCGGGAACGAGGAGGCGTCGCGGTTGATGCTGACCAGCAGCGTCGGCGGATCGACCGACAGCGACGTCACCGAAGTCACCGTCATGCCGGTGATGTCCCTGCCGCGGCCGGCCGTGATGACGCTGACGCCACCAGTGAGGTGACGCATGGCGCCGCGGAAATCGGCGGAGGAGATATTGGTGTCGGTCATGATATGGCGGGCAATCACGTTCATGGCATGCTCCCTGAATCAGGGCTCCTGTTATCTAGGTACGATCGTCCGCCGAGAGAAGATGGCGCAGGATCGAGCCTTCGAGGCCCGCGAGCTCCACCGAGCCGCGCTCGCGCGGCCGCGGCGCATTGACCGTGACATCATGCGCGATGCGACCTTCCTCAATCACGAGCACGCGATCGGCCAGCGCAACGGCTTCCGCGACGTCATGCGTCACCAGGATCGCCGTAAAACCCTGGTCGCGCCAGACTCGCTCCAGGAGTCGCTGCATCGAGATGCGGGTCAGGGCGTCCAGCGCGCCGAGCGGCTCGTCGAAGGCGAGCACGCGGGGCTGGCTAACGAGCGCGCGCGCCAGCGCCACGCGCTGCTTCTGGCCGCCCGACAACACCGAAGGCCACTGGTCGCGCTTGTCGGCGAGCCCAACCTCGCTCAACGCGCGCTCGGCGCGCGGATGCGCATCCGACGAGGCGCGATCGCGCCCGAGGCCAACCTCGACATTCGACAACACGCGCGCCCAGGGCAACAGCCGCGGCTCCTGGAACATCACCCTGATATCCTCGGGCCGCGCTGCCTCGCCGAAGCTGATGGCTCCGGCATCGATCTTGTCGAGACCGGCGATCAGCCGCAGCAGCGTGCTCTTGCCGCAACCGCTCTTGCCGACGATTGCAACGAACTGGCCGGCGGGAATGTGCAGATCGATGCCGCGCAGCACCTCGTTGTCGCCAAACGATTTGCGCAAGCCGCGGATGGTGAGCGACAGGCCGGGTGTCGGCTGGTCCTGGCGCGCGACGCGTGCCTGCGGGGCGAAGCTGGCGCGCTCGGCACGTTCGGCCTCGGGAAGAAGAAGGGCTGTCTGCATGTCGGTCTCAATGTTTCTGGAAGGCGGGGTGCCAGGCGAGCGTCAGGCGCTCGAGAACGCGCGAGGCGCTGTCGGCGAGCTTGCCGAGCAACGCGTAGATCAGGATCGACAGCACGACGACGTCGATCAGCATGAACTCGCGCGCCTGCATCGCCATGTAGCCGAGGCCGGAGGACGCCGCGATGGTCTCGGCGACGATCAGCGTCAGCCACATGATGCCGAGCGCGAAGCGGATGCCGACGAAGATCGAGGGCAGAGCGCCCGGAAAGATCACGCGGCGGAACAGCTCGCCGTCGCTCATGCCGTAGATACGGCCCATTTCGATGAGCTGCGGATCGACGGTGCGAATGCCATGCAGCGTGTTGAGGTAAATCGGGAAGAACACGCCGAGCGCCACCAGGAACAGCTTTGCGCTCTCGTCGATGCCGAACCACAGGATGACGAGCGGGATCAGCGCCAGATGTGGCACGTTGCGTACCATCTGAAGCGTCGTGTCGGTCAGCTTTGCCGAAAGCTGCGAAAGACCGTTGGCCAAACCAAAGGCAAAGCCGATGCTGCCACCGATCAGAAAGCCGATCGAGGCCCGCCAGAAGCTGACCCAGATGTTGCGCACGAGCTCGCCGGAGAGCAGCAGCTTCCAGCCCGCGAGCGCAACATCGCTCGGTGCCGGCAGCACCCGTGTCGGCACGAGACCGGCAACGCAGGCGATCTGCCAGACGACGATGATGGCGAGCGGCACGATCCACTGGATCAGGCCGTCGGCGCGCGGCAGGCGGACGCTGCGCGGAAGGGAAATACTGTCGATAAGGCTCATGACTGCGACACCTGCTTCTGCGGGCGGAAATCGCTGCCGACGGTCTCGCCGAACGGACCGCCATTGAAGTGAAGCTTCGTCACGTTGCTCGGCAGCTCGAGCGAGAGCAGCGGGAACACCAGCTCGGCGAAGCGATAGGCTTCCTCCAGATGCGGATAACCCGACAGGATGAAGGTATCGATGCCGAGATCCTGGTATTCCTTGATGCGGGCCGCCACGGTCTGGGCGTCACCGACCAGAGCCGTTCCAGCGCCGCCGCGCACGAGACCTACACCGGCCCAGAGGTTCGGGCTGATCTCGAGCTTGTCGCGCCTGCCGCCATGCAGCTGCGCCATGCGCTGCTGGCCGACCGAATCCATGCGCGCAAAGTTCTTCTGCGCCAGCGCAATGGTCTCGTCGCTGACATGCTTGATCAGCTCGTTGGCAGCCTGCCAGGCCTCTTCATTGGTCTCGCGGACGATGACATGCAAACGGATGCCGAAGGAAAGTTTTCGCCCGCGTAGCGCCGCAACCTCCCTCACCTTGGCGATCTTCTCTGCGACCTGCGCCGGCGGCTCGCCCCAGGTGAGGTATTTGTCGACGGCGTCGACGGCGACATCGATGCCGGCATCCGACGAGCCGCCGAAATAAAGCGGCGGATGGGGCGACTGAACCGGGTGGAACAGCAGCTTGCCATCCTCGATGTGGATGTGCTTGCCCTCGACATTTACGGTCTTGCCGGCAAGCAGGTCACTATAGACGTTGAGGAACTCGCGGGTGACCTCATAGCGCTCGTCATGGGCGAGAAAGATGCCATCGCCCTTGTTCTCGACGGGATCGCCGCCGGTGACGACGTTGACCAGGAGCCGGCCGTTGGTGACGCGGTCGAGCGTCGCGGTCATGCGCGCGGCAACGCTCGGCGATTGCAGACCCGGCCTGACAGCCACGAGATAGCGCAGCCGCTCGGTGAACGGGGCAACCGCCGAGGCCACAATCCAGGAATCCTCGCAAGATCGTCCCGTCGGCAGCAGCACGCCGTAGTAGCCGAGCTGGTCAGCCGCCTGTGCGATCTGGCGCAGGTAGTTGAAATTCACCTCGCGGCCGCCGATGCCGGTGCCGAGATAGCGGCCGTCACCGTGGGTCGGCAGGAACCAGAGTATGTTGGCGTTACCTTGCTTGCTCTTGACCTTGCTCACGTTCCTGGCCTCCGCGCCACGTCGGAAATCTTGATTGCTTTGGGGATCAGGTTGAGCGCGAAAAACGCGTCCGCAACCTGCTGCTGATCGGCGATCACAGAGTCGGTGATCGGCTTGATGCCGTAGGACTGGCGCTTGAGCGCGACCTCGACCACCGGCACCGACAATCCAATCGACGGCGCCAATTGCTCGGCGACCGCGTGAATGTCGCCCTTGGCCCAGTCATCGACCGCGCGCAGCTCATCGAGCACGGCGTCGACGATCTTTGGATTGGCCTCGATGAACTTCTTCGAGGAGAAATAGAACTGATAGTTCGCCACGATGTTGGTGCCGTCGGCGAGCGTCCGCGCACCGGTCGCGGCTTCGGCGGCCGACTGGAACGGATCCCAGATCACCCAGGCATCGACCGAACCGCGCTCGAAGGCGGCGCGGGCATCAGCGGGTGCCAGGAACACCGGCTCGATCTCGGAATATTTGACACCGGCCTTCTCCAGCGCCTTGACCAGGAGATAGTGGACGTTGGAGCCCTTGTTGAGCGCGACCTTCTTGCCCTTGAGATCGGCGACCGATTTCAGCGGACTATCCTTCGGCACCAGGATCGCCTCGCCTTTGGGCGCCGGCGGCTCATAGGCGACATACTGGATCGGCGCACCGGCGGCCTGCGCGAAGATCGGCGGGGCTTCGCCGGTGTTGCCGAAATCGATCGCGCCGACATTGAGCGCTTCGAGCAGCGGCGGGCCGGACGGGAATTCCGTCCACACCACTTTGTAGCCTTCCGCCGCGAGCTTCGGCTCCAGCGTGCCTTTGCTCTTCAGGAGCACCAGCTTGCCGTATTTCTGGTAGCCGATGCGAACGACCTTGTCCTGGCCGTAGGATGTCCCGACAGCAGCCGCCACGATGCCGAGCGACAGGACGATGGCCGCGATCACACGTTGAACGATACGCCTCATGTTCGAACCTTTAGAAATGGGAAGGCTGGTCGGCACGTCAGGCTGCCGTGTTGCGCCAGACGATGTCCCTGATCACGATGGGCTTCGGGATCAGGCCGAGCTTGTAGAAGCGATCGGCGACACCCTGCTGGGTCGCGACGATATCGTCGGTGACGGGGCCGATCACGAAATTCGCGCGGTCGGCCGCGACGGCCTGGATGTCCAGCGGGACGCCGGTGATCGCGGCCAGCGACCTAGCGACCTCGTCGCGGTGCTGTTCGGCCCATTGACCGGTGGCGGTCGTCACGTCGACGATCTGTTGCAGGATCGGACCGTGGTTCTTCGCGAACTCGCGGTTGGCGATGTAGAACGAGTTGGTCTTAGTGACCTCGCGCGCATTGATCAGGATGCGGCCGTTCTGCTTGGTCTCGCCGATCGCAAAATAAGGATCCCAGATTGCCCAGGCCTCGATGCTGCCATTGGCAAAGGCGGGACCGGCATCCGGCGGCGTCAGATAAACCGGTGTGATGTCGGCGTAGGTCAGGCCGGCCTTCTCCAGCGTCTGCACAACGACGTTGTGGGCGCTGGAGCCCTTGGTGAAGCCAACGCGCTTCCCCTTCAAGTCAGCGATGGAGCGGATCGACGAATCCTTCGGCACCAGAATGCCCTGGCCGTTGGTGATGGGCTGGCCGGCGGCATAGACGATTGCCGCTCCGGCCGCCTGCGCGAACACCGGCGGGGAATCGCCGACGGCGCCGTAATCGACGCTGCCGACATTCATCGCCTCCATCATCGGCGGCCCCGAGGAGAATTCCACCCATTTCACGTCGATGCCTTGCGGAGCGAAATGTTTTTCCAAGGTCGCCCGCTGGCGCGTGATAACCAGCACGCCGGTCTTCTGGTAGCCGATACGAATTTCCTTCACCGCGCCTTGCGCGCTGGCGCGTGAGGCGAACGCAGCGGCGGTCACCGTTCCAACCGATAATTTGAGAAAGTCCCGACGCTGCATACCAAGCTCCCGGCCGCCTGCGGCCGTCATTCATCCATGTTTGGAGAATGATGGTGCGGGCCGCGAAAGCTGTCGAGAAGGCCGAGAAAATAGCGATGCGCGCACTGCTGCCTTGGCAATGCGCATGATTAATCTTTCAAACGGCGAAGCGAATGAGGATGGAATTTTTCTGCACGCGAATGTGAGGCTGCCGCTTCCTGAGGCAGTCTCACGCGCTAGTTCCAGCGCACCGGCAGATTCAGAAGACCGCGGAACGCCCAGCCGCCGATCCGAACCGGCTCGTCATCGGCGATCTCGAGTCGCCTGACACGCGCAAACACCGTCGGCAGTGCGACATCCGCAATCATGGCGCGCGAAGCCCAGGCGCCGGCGCAGAAATGCGGGCCGGCGCCGAAGGCGACGCTCTTCGATGTGTCGCGCCGCACGTCGAACTGATCGGCGTGCTCAAAATGCTTCTCGTCGCGGTTGGCCGAGCCGAACATCAGGAACACGCGCTCATTGGCCTCGAACGAGACGTCGCGGATGGTCCACGGCTTTGCAATTCGGCGCGGCGACATGCCGATCGGCGAAATCCAGCGGGCATATTCCTCAAAGGCCTGGAGCCAGGACACTTCGCCGCGCCGGACGAGGTCGAACTGGTCGCGATGGGTGAGAAGCGCCCAGACGGTGCCGGCGATGGCCTTGCGCGGCTCGTTCTGGCCACCGGAGATCGCCAGCTTGACGTTGGCGCGCACGCTCTGCATCGGCATGCCGGACGCGACCATCACGCCCAACAAGCTCTGGTCCGGATTTTTCTGCATGACCGGCAGCATGTCGTCGATCGCCGCGTCGATGCCGGCGGTCGCCGCATGGCAGCGTGCTTCCACGGCGGGATCGCCGGCATAATTTGCAATGCCATCGATCATCGCCTGCGACCAGGCGTCCATCTCGACAAAGTCGATATTGGTGAGGCCGGTGATCGATTTCAGGCATTCGCCGGAGAACGGCAGCGCGAACTCACGCATGAAATCGATCCGCGTGCCCGGCTCGAGGCCACCGACGATGCGATCGGCGTGAGCCTGGAACTGCGCGGTCCAGTGCGCCTTCACCGTTTTCGGCGAGACCGCCGGAAACAGCGCGCGGCGCTCGACCTGGTGCGCCTCGCCGTCCTTGCGCATCATGTTGTGGCCCATCAGCCTGTTCATGAGCCCCTCGGGCTGGTGCGAGGAGAACACGTCGATCTGCTTCTCGGAGATCGAGATGTCGTCGCGACTCACGAGCAGCGTCGAGCCGAGCTGCGGCACGAAGGCGATCGGCGCCTCCTTGCGCATTTTCGCAAGCATCGGATAGGGATCCTGCCAGAACGAGGCAGGGTCGATGTCGATGCGCGGCGCGGTGCTCAAGCTTGTTTCCTCGGGATTCTTGTTTGCCTCTCTCGGAGGATATAAGGGCTCCGTACCGGAAGCCAGCCGTTCCAATGCCACATGGGTCCCGGCTCTGCGCAGCAGCGTTGCACGCTGCAGCGCGTCCGGGACAAGAGAGGAAGCGTGTTGTTGGACAGTCTCGTGCCCCGGACGCAGCGCAGCGTAAAACGGTGCGCTGCTGAGCCGGAGCCTAGGCCACAAAACGTTGAGCACCCTACCCCGCCGCCACCGCCGTCGCCGGCGCGACGTTGATCGCGAGCTTGCCGTAGCGGTCAGTGAAGGCCTGCGTGTCGATCTCCTCGAGCTCGATCTCGCCGCTCATTACGCCCTTCTTCCAGGCCTCCTGCTCCGGATCATTCTGGAACTCCGGCATCACCTCACGCGCGAAGAGGTCCAGCGATTCGCAGATGTGCTCATGGCTGTTCTTGCCAGCCTGATTGAGCAGGATCACCTGGTCGATACGGGAGGTGCGGAAGCGCCGCAGCTTTTTCCGGATCGTTTCGGGCGAGCCGATCAGGCCGCCGCGCAGCGCGGCCTCCTGCGCTTCCGGATTATCGCGCTTCCATCTGTTGTACTCGTCCCACATGTCGACCGTGCCGGGCGCCGGCCGCTGGCGGTTTTGCGAGGCGCCGTAGAAGCGCAGCGCGAACTGGAAGAAGGTGGCGCCATCGGCCCGCGCACGCGCCTCTTCGTCGGTCTTCGCGCACATGAAGAACGACACCAGCGCCATGTTCGGGTTGATCTCGTAGTCTGCCAATTTGTGCAGCCGCTTGGTCATCGCGTTGTAATAGGCATGCACCCAGGCGTGCGCGGCATCCGCGCTGACGAACTGGAAGCCGAGCGCGCCAAAGCCGTGACGGCCGGCGCGCTCGATGGTCGGAAGCTGCGAGCAGGCCATCCACAGCGGCGGGTGCGGTTTCTGCACCGGCTTCGGCACGACGTTGCGCAGGGGCATGTCGAAATACTTGCCGTGATGCTCGCAGCCACCATCCTTGAACATCGGGAAGATCGCGCGCACCGCCTCCTCGAAGATCTCCTTCTTGGTCTCCATGTCGCGACCGAACGGCTCGAGCTCGGTGATGGAGGCGCTTTCGCCCATGCCGAACTCGCAGCGGCCATTACTGAGGAGATCAAGCACCGCGACGCGCTCGGCGACGCGCGCGGGATGGTTGGTGGTGAGCTGGAGGATGCCGTGGCCGAGCCGGATATTCTGGGTGCGCTGGCTCGCGGCGGCGAGGAAGGATTCCGGCGACGGCGAGTGGGAGTATTCTTCGAGGAAGTGATGCTCGACCACCCAGGCGTGGTCGTAGCCGAGGCGATCGGCGAGTTCCATCTGCGTCAGGGCATTCTGGTAGAGCCGGAGCTCGTCGCCCGCCACCCACGGACGCGGCAATTGCAGCTCATAGAAGATGCCGAACTTCATGACGCCTCTCCCGAGATTGTTTTTATTGCGAGCATTTTATTGAGCGGGACCGGACTGTCCATGGCGGCCCAGAGGACAAAAATATCGAAAACAACCCCATGCAAAGTAGCCGATAGCTTCCCGTCGCGGCCGTGCGGCCAAGTGCCCGCAGACGCGAACCGTTGATTCAGATCAAGGTGATCTGCCGCCCGATACCTATGGTTCGTCGAGGTAACGGCCCGGAAGCCGTCCAATTCCTAAATTTCAGAGAGACCGAATATGTCGGCCCCTGACGACACGACTGGGCGCGTGCGCCGCAAGCGCATGGAGATCTTTGCGTTCCTGTTCCTGACCGCGGTTGTGATGCCCGCCCTCGCGGTCGGAACGGTCGGCAGCTACGGGCTCGCCGTGTGGATCTACCAGATGTTCGCAGGCCCTCCCGGCCCGCCTCCCCCACATTGAACCCCCGCAGCGAAAGACCGAGATCATGGCCCAAGCCACACTCAATCGCCGCGCATTGATCACCGGCAGGGTGCTCAGCGCCGAACGCATCATCCCGCCGCCTGGAGGCGAGATCGCAAGCATTCTGGTGCAGGCGCGGCCGGAGCGTCTCGCCGACGTCGAGGCTGCGATCGCCGCGTTGCCCGGTTGCGAAATCCATGGCCGCGATACGCGCGGCAAGCTCGTCGTCGTTGTCGAAGCCCCGGATGCCGGCAGGCTCGGCGCCATGCTCAACGACATCCAGTCCATGCCGCACGTCTATTCGGCGGCGCTCGTCTTTCACGCCATCGAAACTGCCTGAGACCGCGTCCTTGACGCCGGGAGAACCGTTATGACCTCACCGAAGATCGACCGCCGCCAGATGCTGAAGCTGGAGGCCGCCGCGATCGCAGCGGCCGCCGCGGGCATGCCGGCGCCGGCGCTCGCCGCAAACCTCGTCACCGAGCGTGACGGCAGCGAATTGAAATGGGACAAGGCCGCCTGCCGCTTCTGCGGCACCGGCTGCTCCGTCATGGTCGCGACCAAGGACAACCGCGTGGTCGCCACCCACGGCGACATCAAGGCCGAGGTCAATCGCGGCCTCAACTGCGTCAAGGGCTACTTCCTCTCCAAGATCATGTACGGCCATGATCGCCTGACGCAGCCGATGCTGCGCAAGACGAACGGCAAATACGACAAGGACGGCGAGTTCACGCCCGTGTCGTGGGACGAAGCCTTCGACATCATGGCCGAGAAGTGGAAGGACGCGCTGAAGAAGCGCGGGCCCAGCGGCGTCGGCATGTTCGGCTCCGGGCAGTGGACGATCTGGGAAGGCTACGCGGCCTCGAAACTCTACAAGGCCGGCTTCCGAAGCAACAACATCGATCCCAATGCGCGCCACTGCATGGCTTCGGCGGTTGCCGGCATGATGCGCACCTTCGGCATCGACGAGCCGGCCGGTTGCTATGACGACATCGAGGCCACCGACGCCTTCGTGCTGTGGGGCTCCAACATGGCGGAAATGCACCCGATCCTGTGGACGCGGCTGACCGACCGCCGCCTCTCCGCACCACATGTCCGCGTCGCCGTGCTCTCGACCTTCGAGCACCGCTCGTTCGACCTTGCCGATATCGGCATGGTGTTCGTGCCGCAGACCGATCTCTACATCCTCAACGCGATCGCCAACCACATCATCAAGACCGGTCGCGTCAACAAGGATTTCGTCACTGCGCATACCATCTTCAGGCGCGGGCAGACCGACATTGGCTATGGCCTGCGGCCCGATCATCCCCTTCAGAAGAAGGCCACCGGCGCGGCGAAGGCCAACGACTCCACCGACATGAGCTACGAGGAGTTCGCAAAATTCGTGTCGGACTACACGCTGGAGAAAGCCGCAAAGATGTCCGGCGTGCCACTCAATCGGCTCGAGGCGCTCGCCGAGCTCTACGCCGATCCCAAGACCAAAGTGGTCTCGTTCTGGACCATGGGCTTCAACCAGCACACCCGCGGCGTCTGGGCCAACAATCTCGTCTACAACATTCACCTCTTGACCGGAAAGATCGCCTCGCCCGGCAACAGCCCGTTCTCGCTGACTGGCCAGCCATCAGCCTGCGGCACCGCACGCGAGGTCGGCACCTTCTCGCATCGCCTGCCGGCCGACATGGTCGTGACCAACAAGGAGCATCGCGACAAGACAGAGCACATCTGGCTCCTGCCCGAGGGTACCATCCCCGACAAGCCCGGCTATCACGCCGTGCTGCAGAGCCGGATGCTGAAAGACGGCCTGCTCAACGCCTACTGGGTGCAGGTCAACAACAACCTGCAAGCGGGACCCAACATCAATGAGGAAACCTATCCGGGCTTCCGCAACCCCGACAATTTCATCGTGGTCTCGGATGCCTACCCGACCGTGACGGCGCTCGCGGCCGACCTCATCCTGCCGACGGCGATGTGGGTTGAGAAGGAAGGCGCCTACGGCAACGCCGAGCGGCGCACGCAGTTCTGGCACCAGCTCGTCTCGGCTCCCGGCGAATCCAAATCCGATCTCTGGCAGCTCATGGAATTCTCCAAACGCTTCAAGATCGAGGAGGTCTGGCCCGAGGAGCTGATCGCCAAGAAGCAGGAATATCGCGGCAAGACGCTGTTCGACGTGCTGTACAAGAACGGGCAAGTCGACAAATTCCCGACCTCGGAGATCGAGGAGGGCTACGCCAACGACGAGTCCAAGGCGTTCGGCTTCTACGTGCAGAAGGGGTTGTTCGAGGAGTATGCCGCCTTCGGCCGCGGCCATGGTCACGACCTTGCGCCGTTCGAAAGCTATCACCGCGAGCGCGGCCTGCGCTGGCCCGTCGTCAACGGCCAGGAGACCAAATGGCGTTTCCGCGAGGGCAGCGATCCCTATGTGAAGCAGGGCACGGACGTGCAGTTCTACGGCTACCCCGACGGCAAGGCGCGCATCTTCGCGCTGCCTTTCGAGCCGGCGGCGGAGTCGCCGGACAATGACTATCCGTACTGGCTCTCGACCGGCCGCGTATTGGAGCACTGGCATTCCGGCACCATGACGCGCCGCGTGCCCGAGCTCTACAAGGCCTTCCCGGAGGCTGTCTGCTTCATGCATCCCGACGACGCGCAGGACGCAAAGCTGCGCCGCGGCGACGAAGTGAAGGTCGTGTCCCGCCGCGGTTACATCCGCGCCCGCGTCGAGACGCGTGGCCGCGACCGGCCGCCGCGCGGGCTGGTGTTCGTACCCTGGTTCGACGAGTCCAAGCTGATCAACAAGGTGACGCTGGACGCCACCGACCCGATCTCGCTGCAAACCGACTTCAAGAAATGCGCCGTGCGCATCGAGCGGGTGTGACCATGATGAAACGATCCGGTATCGTCCTTCTGGCGCTCGCCATTGCCGCGGGCGCGAGCTCGCTGACCGCGCAGACGGTGACCTCGGGCCTGCGCGGGCCGACCCCGCTCAACGACGAAGGGCCGGCGCCGCCGATGCTGCCGAACCGCAACACCTCCGAGAGGGAGGCACGCAACTATCCGGAGCAGCCGCCGGTGATCCCGCATTCGATCGACGGCTACCAGATCGACCTCAACAGCAACAAGTGCCTGTCCTGCCATGCGCGCTCGCGCACGGCGGAATCACAGGCACCGATGGTCTCGATCACGCACTTCATGGACCGTGACGGTCAGTTCCTGGCCTCGATCTCGCCTCGGCGCTTCTTCTGCACGGAATGCCACGTTCCACAGAACAGCGCCACGCCGCCTGTAAGCAACGACTTCACTGACATCGACACGCTGCTCTCGCGTTCAAGCCCGGGTGGCCGCAGATGACGACGACCACCGACGACCCCAATGTAGACCCCAATACAGATCCGAAGGCCAAACGCGGCTTTCTCGCCCGAAGCTGGGATTTCGCGCTCGAGCTGTGGGGCACGCTGACGCGGCCGAGCACGGTGTTCGCGTTGGGAACGCTGGTGCTCGCGGGCTTCGTGGCCGGCGTCATCTTCTGGGGCGGCTTCAACACCGCGCTGGAGCTGACCAACACCGAAAAATTCTGCACGGGCTGCCACGAGATGAAGGACAACGTCTACGCCGAGCTGAAATCGACCATTCACTTCAGCAACCGCTCCGGCGTGCGCGCCACCTGCCCGGACTGCCACGTCCCGCACAACTGGACCGACAAGATCGCGCGCAAGATGCAGGCCTCCAAGGAAGTCTGGGGCAAGATTTTCGGCACGATCGACACCCGCGAGAAATTCCTCGACCACCGGCTCGAGCTCGCGGCGCATGAATGGGCGCGCTTCAAGGCCAATGACTCCCTGGAATGCCGCAACTGCCACAGCGCCGATTCCATGGACATCACCAAGCAGTCGCCGCGGGCTTCCGTCGCGCATCAGCGCTTCCTGTTCACGGGCGAGAAGACCTGCATCGACTGCCACAAGGGCATCGCCCACCACCTGCCCGACATGCGCGGCGTTCCCGGCTGGCAATAGGGCAAAGCGCGATGTCATCGCGCTTTAGTTGTTGTTTGAGCATGATCTCCGCGCAAACGCGTTCCGCGTTTGTCGCGAGGGAAAACCGCTGCGCACTTTTCCGGATCATGCGCTGCCGCTTGAACCGGCGGGGGGAATGGTTAGTTTTGGGGACGGCGAATCGATCATTTTCGCCCTCACTCAATACGAAAATGCCGACATTTACCCCGCATCAGGACGCCGCCCTCAACGCCGTTGCCGACTGGCTCAAGGCAAAGCCCGGCCGCAACGGCACGCCGCCGATCTTCCGCCTGTTCGGCTTTGCCGGAACCGGCAAGACCACGCTGGCGCGGCACATCGCGGACGGTGTCGACGGCGAGGTCAAGTTTGCCGCCTTCACCGGCAAGGCGGCGCTCGTCATGCGCAACAAGGGTTGCGACAACGCCTCCACCATCCACTCGCTGATCTACCGCGCCCGAGAATCCGGCGAGGAGCAGCCGAGCTTCGAGCTGTGGGACGATGCGCCGGCCTCGAAGGCGAAGCTGATCGTGATCGACGAATGCTCGATGGTCGATGCCGAATTGGGCCGCGACCTGATGTCGTTCGATTGTCCCTTGCTGGTGCTCGGGGATCCCGCACAGTTGCCGCCGATCCAGGGCGGCGGCTTCTTCACCAATACCGAGCCCGACGCGATGCTGACCGAGGTACATCGCCAGGCGCAGGACGATCCGATCGTGCGGATGTCGATGGACATCCGCGAGGGCCGCGAGCTCGAAATCGGCCGCTATGGCGAGAGCGAGGTCGTCTCGCGCAAGGAGCTCGATCCTGACCGCGTCATGAGCGCCGACCAGGTCCTGGTCGGCCGCAACAACACCCGCCGCGCCTACAACATGCGCGTGCGCCAGCGCCAGAATATCGAGGACCAGTTTCCGGTCGCGGGCGACAAGCTTGTGTGCCTGCGCAACAACCGCAAGAAGGGCCTGTTCAACGGCGGCCTGTGGCGTGTGAAATCGCGCAACACCTCGCGCTCGAAGTCGCGCATCCTCAGCATGCGGCTGTCGCCAGACGAGGACTTCGGTCACAAGGTGACGAAGGTCTCGGTTCGCGCCGACTGCTTCGAGGGCGGGGTCGAGCAGATCGCCTGGGAGCAGCGCAAGCCCTATGACGAGTTCGACTACGGCTACGTGCTGACCGTGCACAAGTCGCAGGGCTCGCAATGGGACGACGTCGTGCTGTTCGACGAGAGCTTCGCGTTCCAGGACAGCCGCGCGAGGTGGCTGTACACGGGGATCACCAGGGCGGCGAAGAGACTGAGCGTGGTGGTGTGATCCAAGGGTGGGCAAAGGGCGAAGCGCCGTGCCCACCATCTATCCAATTTCGCGGAGAGATGGTGGGCACGCTTCGCTTTGCCCACCCTACGAAATCTGCGCTCCCATCACTTCCCCGCCACGAAGTAAAAATCCTCGCTGCCCGGCGGGGAGCCATAGGTGAAGGGTTGCTGCACGTGCTTGGTCTGGAGCCAGACGTCGTCGCGGACGATGTCGAACAGCTTGCGGACCTCGACATTCGGCTGCCGCACGTCGCGGGCGAGCGCGAGCGCGAACGGGCTGTCATTGCCATCGCCGTCCATCGCGGTCTCGCCATGCTTGGCGGCGTAGACCACCATGAAGCCAAGGGAAGGCTCGATGTTGGAAAATCCCTTGTCGACCAACTTGAGCGCCAGCGTGTGCTGCATGGTCGGCGCGAAGGGATTGTCGCGACAGGCGTCAAGGATCACGAGCCGCAGCTTGTGCGCGCCACCGACTGCCGCGATCACCTGCTCCAGCGCCACGGCTTCCGTCTCCGCGTCCTTGTCGACCGCGAGTCTTGCATCGACCGGCACGAGATAGTTGACGCCGCCGATCTCGAAGCCATGGCCGGCATAGTAGACCACGGCCCAATCCGCCTTCTCCGCATCCGCCGCGAAGCTGCGCAGCGTCTCGAAGAACTGGTCCCGGGAAAGATCAGTCGAAATCGTGACGGTCTGGAAGCCGACGTCGCGTAGCGCGCTGGCGATCAGCTTGGCGTCGCGCGGCGGATTGGAGAGCGCATGAACGTTGCGGTAGGCGCCGTTGCCGATCACCAGCGCCACCCGGCGCAGCGTCGAGCGCGTCGAAGGCGTCCTGGGTTCGAGCACGGCCAGGCGGCTCCGCGCGCCGGTGCGCGCCAGCGCGACGTCGATCTCGTCGAACGGGGTGAGCGCGAAGGCGGCAGCGCGGTAGTCGGCGCGCGCCTGCGCGAGATCCTGCTTGCGCTCGAACACCTGGCCGCGGCCGGCATGGGCGCGGACGTTGTTCGGATTCATCTCGAGGATGGCGTTGTAATCCTTCAGCGCGGAGTCGAGGTCGCCCTTGGCGACGTAGGCATCGGCGCGATTGGCGAGCGCATACTGGCTCTTCGGCTGCTTCTCCAAAATGCTGTTGCAATCGGCGAGCGCCTCGTCAAAGCGCCGCATCGCGGCAAAGGTCACGCAGCGATGGTTGGGAATCTGCAGCGCATTCGGATCGATCTTCTGCGCATCGGCAAAGTCGGCGAGCGCGCCGTCATAATTCTTCAAGAAGGTCCGCGTCCGCGCGCGGTTGGTGTGACCGACCAGCAGACTGGGCGTGTATTTGATCGCGAGGTTGAAATCGTCGAGCGCGCTCTGGAGCGCGCCCTTGCGCAAGTACAGCGTGCCGCGGTCATTATAGGCGCCGCCGTAGTTGGGGCGCTTCTGGAGGGCGAGATTGTAGTCGGCCATCGCCAGGTCGTCCTGGCCCTTGCGCTGGTGGGCCTGGGCCTGGCCGTCGAGCGCGACCATGTTGTCGGGATCGGCCTCGCGCGCCGCGGCGAACGCTTCGAGGGCATGGTCGAAGTCGCGCTTGTTCAGCAGTGAGAAGCCCCGCACGGTCA
The DNA here is from genome assembly GCF_059803455.1 of Bradyrhizobium sp. UFLA05-108. NCBI lineage: Bacteria > Pseudomonadati > Pseudomonadota > Alphaproteobacteria > Hyphomicrobiales > Nitrobacteraceae > Bradyrhizobium > Bradyrhizobium sp. UFLA05-108. The sequence continues at coordinate 28,580 of NZ_JBANAZ010000043.1, forward strand.
GCGCAACTGACTTGTCCTTCCCAGCCACGCGATCCGAGCTGAGCAGGTTTTCGCAGGCCGCGAACCGCGCCTGCAAGTCGAGCTTGCGCTCGCGGCAAGTCTCGAGATCATCGCCAAGCTGGGGGTCGGCCAGAACGGCTGGAGCAGATGACAGCAGGACGAGAAGGATTAGGGAAACAAAGCGCAGCATTTTCGTCGAACAAGCTCCAGCGCCACTGATTCTATGTCGGTACTTCAAGGGAGGGGTTCATGGCGGCCGGATTTTCCCCGTTCCGGCGACGCTAGCATGCCTTCTTCACGGGCTCGTGTCAGGCAGAGCGTAACATCCGGCCCGTCCGCCCGTATTTTGGGAAGGCCCGGATGCGGGACCTGGCGGGCTGTTCGCCCGGCCCCAACCACCCTAGACTGTCGCACCGACCGAACGAGGATCCGCCATGAGCCGCCCCACCTTCCACTCTCTTCCCGTCCTCGCCGTCACCGCCGCGCTGACGCTGGCCTTCGCCGCGCCCTCACGGGCTGCGGAAGATGCCGTGGTGATCCCCGCCCCCACTGTTGACGCTGCGGCCGCAAGCGGTATCCAGACCGCGGTTGTTGCCGGCGGATGCTTCTGGGGCGTGCAGGGCGTGTTCCAGCACACTGCCGGCGTCGTCAACGCGGTCTCCGGCTATGCCGGCGGCACCAAGGCGACGGCCGACTATCACACCGTCTCGTCGGGCACGACGGGGCACGCGGAGTCGGTCGAGATCAAATACGATCCGAAGAAGATCTCCTACGGCAAGATCCTCCAGATCTTCTTCTCGGTCGTGCACGATCCGACCCAGCTCAATCGCCAGGGTCCCGACACCGGCACGCAATATCGCTCGGCGATCTTCACCACCTCCGACGAGCAGAAGAAGATCGCGGACGCCTATGTCGCGCAGCTCAATGCGGCCAAGGTCTTCGGCAAGCCGATCGTGACCAAGATCGGCGCGCTGGAAGCATTCTACCCGGCGGAGGGCTATCACCAGGACTATCTGACGCTGCACCCAAACCAGCCCTACATCGCCTACAACGACATCCCGAAGGTCGAAAACCTGAAAAAGCTGTTCGGGGATAACTATATCGAGAAGCCGACGCTGGTCAGCGCCAGCAAGGTCACCAACTGATTGCAAAATCACCAGCTAAACGGGAGATCCATGCCCGACACCAAGACACCCACGAACGAAACCAAGGTCATCAAGAGCGAGGAGCAGTGGCGGCGCGAGCTCACGCCGATGCAGTATGCGGTACTCCGCGAAAAAGCGACCGAGCGTCCCTTCTCGGGCGAATACGAGCACGACCACCGCGCTGGCACTTACGTCTGCGCCGGCTGCGGCAACGTGTTGTTTGAGTCCGATGCCAAGTTCGATTCCGGCTGCGGCTGGCCAAGCTTCACGCAAGCCGCGGCCGAGAGCCATATCGACGAGGAGACGGACCAAAGCCACGGCATGATCCGCACCGAGGTGCTGTGCTCCAAATGCAGCGGCCATCTCGGCCATGTCTTCCCCGACGGCCCGGCGCCGACGGGCCTGCGCTACTGCATCAACTCGGCGGCGCTGAAGCTCAAGCCCAGATAATGGCAAGAGCCGGGTTCCAGCGTGGAACCCGGCGGCCGGCTGTGCTTTTCTCTTCTGACGGTGCGGCCGGAGGATGCATTCCGGAGGACCGCCAGGGAGGACGCCATGACCCTCGGAACCATTCTGATCATTCTCGTGATCATTTACCTGCTGGGCGGCATGTCCGGCCGGTTTGGTGGCTATGGCTATGGCATGGGCCATTCCGGCATGGGGATTGGCGGCGTGGTTCTGGTGGTGCTGATCGTGCTGCTGCTTCTTGGCAAGCTGTAAACCACATAAGGTATTGAATTAAATAGACTTATTTCCTTCGCGGGGCTGCCATGCGCGGATTCACGATCTCCGTTCGCAGGGGTCGCATTTCCGTCAAATCGGCTTATATTAGAGGGCGAAAAGGACATGGCTGCCTGGTTGCGGCCCTCGCTCACAAACCCCACACGCCGAAACCGAAGAAGATCACGAGGTCTTTGACCATGCGTCCACTGCGTCCGTTCAACTTCAACACCTCCGCCGAGCTTTTCCCCGCCGCGATCCGCAAGAAGAAGCGTGCGGGCTTCACCTATCGGCGGTTTGGCACCGCGGCTGAAGCCGTGCGCTTCGCGATCGAGGAATTGCCGACGGACTCGCTGAACGGCGCCTACCTGCAGGTCGAGGAAGCTCGCTTCGACCAGAACGGCATCCGCTCTCTCTATGAGAGCGAGTCGTTCCCGCTGCCGCGCCGCCGCAAGCCGGCCGCGAACACCGACGCCGACGCGGCGTAAGCTTTTTTCATCCTCCGATGCGCAATGAGCGCGGTAGCCGAAAGGTTACCGCGCTTTTCGCGTTTAACGCGGCTGCTTGTCCAGCCAGCGGCGCAACAGGCGGACGTTACGCATGTTGGCGCGGAACATGACGTCGAACGCATCGCCCGCGAATGGCACCATGCCGACCACGCCGTCGACCGCGACATTGCCGAGCATCCGCGCCGTAATGTACCAGGGCGCGCCCAGCGCGCGGGCCTCTCGCACCAGCCACAGCGAGATCGCCGTGGTGATGATGTCGCCGATGACGGGAATCAGGCCGATCAGACCGTCGATGCCGTAGCGGATATTGGTGCCGGGCATGATGAAGGCGACATCAAGCAGCTTTGCGATCGCCTCGAACCGCGCCAGCCGCTGCTCGCGCGTCAGCTTGCCGAAGGGATTGGCGCTACCGAACTCGAAACCGAATTCGCGAAAACCCTCTCCAAGCGTCTCGGGGCGGATCTCGCGGCCGTCCTGATCGATGATCGGCCCACGCGCCTCATCACCCGAGAAGGCCGCGCGCGAGGTCCTCCCCGAACGGGGACGGCGCGTTGCAAGAATATCGTCGTCAGACATCGTCATTGGTTGAGCGTCATCGCTTGAGGCAAACGCGCATGGCTCGCTTCGGTTGCTGCACCGCGCCCAAACGCCGCCCCTGCTTTCAGGTCGGCGCCGGAGCCGGTTGCGGCTCTTCGACATACTTATGCACGAGCCAGGACGAAATCACGCTCGGCACGAAACCGACGAGGCCGTAGAGAACCCATTGCACCGCGCCGGTGTCAGCCCCGCGCGAGCCATAGGTGATGGCGGCGAGGATGAACGCGAACAGGCCGACCAGCAGCATGCGCAGCACGGGCCCGATCCGCTTGACGTGAAACAGGATGTCGTCGACCGCACCGATCATCAACGACGGCAGGAAGCCGAACAGATAGCTGTATTGCAGGGTCTTGAAGAACACCACGAACAGCTTGCCGACCTCGCCCCAGTTGGTCTGGGTCCAATAGCCGGACTGGTAGGTCGTCGTCAGCAGCAGCAGGAATCCACCGACAAACGGACCCACCAGCGCAAAAACCAGATAGCGTTTCATCAAGCACCCCTCACCTTAAGTCCCGCCCGTTATAGCAGCGCCTCGAGAAGCTTGGATAGCCGGATGGGACGGCCGGGGAACAAGTGGCAGCCAGCCGGGTTCTGTGAACGGATCATGTGTGCCCTTTCACGAGATTGGATTTGGCCATGCGTTGGATGACCCTTTTCCTGGCGACGATCACGCTCACCGCATTCGGTCTCGCAAGCCTGCCCGCGCTCGCACAAGGCCATGCCGGAACCCCGGGGGAGCAGCAGGCCTGCTCGCGCGACGCCGAACGCCTGTGCCGCAAGGATCTCGGCAATGACGGCGCGGTCCAGTCCTGCCTCCAGGCCAACCGCGCCAGGCTGTCGCGTTCCTGCCGCAAGGTGTTCGAGAGCCACGGCATGTGAGGCGCTTGCGGCGCCCTCGAGCATGATCCGGACCCGAAGGGCCGCGTTAGCGCAAAGTGTGAAGCGGCTTTCCGGAAAGATCATGCGCAAACAATAACCTAAAGCGCGACGACCATTCATCCGGACCTCATCGCGCTTTGAGACGGAGATGCCACCATGCTGCGCGATGAACAACTCGCGATCCTCAAGGACATCAGCCAGTCCATCGCGTTCGCGGACGACCGCCATGGCGAGATCGAGGAACTCATCATCGAAGGCTACGTCATGAAGGACGGAGACCTGTTCGAGCTGACGCCCAAAGGTGTCACGGCGATCGAGGAGCGTGCTGCCGCTCTCGCCGATGCGCCCTCGACTAACGCGTGAGGCGACTGTTGCCGTGACGAACGCGCAACAATCGTGAAATCGTTCACGCGAACCATTGAAGCTTCGCGACATTCGCGCATAATCCGAATCGGGGCGGCGCAGCACTTTCGATTCGAAATCTCAAGCGTAATCGAGCAACCACACCGGGGGCATCTCCCCGCGTGCTGGATCTGACGTGCGGCAGCGCAAGCCGCGTGCGGCGCCTCCAATACACAAGCGGCCGACACCGCCAAAACCTTGGGGATGCATCTCACATGTTTAGTTACCGGATCGGGAAGATCGCCACTCTTGCCGCCATTGCCGCAACTGTCACCGTGCTTCACGTCACACCCTGCTTCGCCTTCTCCTCCGAGGCGCAACAGATGTGCACCGGCGACGCCATGCGATTGTGCGCCAACGAAATCCCCGACATCTCGCGGGTCACTGCCTGCATGGTCCGCAACAAGCACCATGTCAGCCCGGGCTGCCGCGCCGTAATGGACCGCGAGGCCGCTGCCGCGCGCAAGCGGGAAGCTGCCGCGAACTGATCCATCGCGCGCACTGCAAGTTGAGCGGCGTCCTGCCGTGATCGACGCTATGCTGCGGCCCGGCCAAGAGAGCTGGAGCAACAGACATGGCGAGGATTTTGGCGAGGTTTTTGGCGAGGATTTCGGCGAGGATCCTGATCGCGGGTGGCTGGCGGCAACCCCTTATCCCCGCGAGCACAGCCGCCCTGCTGGCACTGGCGCCTTGCGCGGCGCCCGCCCAGCAGGTCGGCATCAACCTTCCGGATGGCCCCGGTAAGAGCACCGTCGTCGGCATCTGCGGCTCCTGCCATGACATCAGCCGGCTCACGGCGGGCTACACGCCCGACGGCTGGCACACTGTGATCCGCATGATGCAGAATTTTGGCGCGCCGATCCCGCCCGAGGAAGTCGCCGGGATCACTGACTATCTCATCAAGAGCTTTCCCGAACGGCCGCGTCCCGCAGCAGTGCTGATCGCCGGCGACACGCAGATCGATATCAAGGAGTGGCCGGTCGCAACCGAAGGCTCGCGGCCGCACGATCCCCTCGCCGCCCACGACGGATCGGTGTGGTACTCGGGCCAACTGGCCAACGTGCTCGGCCGCCTCGATCCCGCCACCGGCGCGATCCGCGAATACAAGCTCAATCCGCAGACCGGCCCGCACGGGCTGAAGGAAGACAAGGACGGCAACATCTGGTTCACCGGCAATTTCGCCGGGTTGATCGGCAGGCTCGATCCAAGGACCGGCGACGTGAAGGAGTATCGGCTGCCGGATGCATCGGCCAGGGATCCGCACACGCTCGTCTTCGACCATGACGGCATCATCTGGTTCACCGTGCAGGCCGGCAACAAGGTCGGCCGCCTCGATCCCGCAAGCGGCGAGATCAAACTCGTCACGCCGCCGACGGCAAATGCGCGGCCCTACGGCATCGTGGTGAATGCGAAGAACACCGTCTGGTTCGTCGAGTTCGGCGCACCGAAGATCGCGACCATCGATTCGAAGACCATGGAGATCCGCGAGTACCTGCTGCCGGATGCAGCCGCCCGGCCGCGCCGCCTCGCTGTCGGTTCCGACGATGCGATCTGGTATGTCGATTTCGCTCGCGGCTTTCTCGGCCGGCTCGATCCGGCGACGGGCTCGGTGAAGGAATGGGCTTCACCGAGCGGGCCAAAGTCACAGCCCTACGGCATCGTCTTCACCAAGGGCGCGATCTGGTACAGCGAGTCTGCTGCCAAACCCAACACCATCGTCCGCTTCGATCCCCAAAGCGAAAAATTCCAGAGCTGGGCGATCCCCGGCGGCGGCGACATCGTCCGCAACATGGACATCGACCGCAACGGCAACCCGGTGATGGCCAACAGTCTCGTCAACAAGGTCGGCGTGATCGAGGTGGGTGGAACCACACACTGATGTCGTCATTCACAGGCGCGACGAAAGTCGCGAACCCGGAATCCATCTCACCATTCAACGCGCTGCCAAATGGATTTCAGGACCTGCGCGCTTCGCGCGCATCCCGGAATGACGGCGGCAGGGATCGAAGACCTACTCTCCCCACGCCGCGAACGCGTCGTTGAAGGCGCGCTCACCGGGAGCGCCCTTCTCGATGGCGATGATGGCGCGGCGCTGGTTGGTGTAGACCAACGGCACGTCGAACCAGGAGCGCTCCTTCAGGAGCTGGACGTTGCGCGCGCGGTCGGCATCGACGTTGGAAAGCCCGACCAGGAAGAAGCCGTCGGTGACCTTGACGGCGAGGCCCGCGAGCGGCGTGCCGCGTGCCTGCTCGTTCGATTTCATCAGGATGCCAGGCACGTTGGCGACACCTCCACCGGGGAAGTCCGGCGGCAGGATGAAGGTCAGTTCCGCGGTGTGGCTCGCCGGCAGCGATGAATCGGTGTTCCTGCGGAACGACATCGTCATCTTGAACTTGCGGTCGGGGATTTCGATGTCGGCGCGCACGGCGACGTCAGCCTTCTGGTTGCCCGAGGCCTTGATCGGCTCGGTCCGCCAGACCACGGAGCCGACATATTGCTTGCCCTTGGGATCGGACGGATCCTCGTCATAGAGCACGACCTTCTGCGCCACTGGCGCGGCCGGCTGCTCGGTCGACGAGGGCTGGCCGACGCGATCCGGAATCTTCGGCTTTGGCGCCGGCTGCGACGCATCCTTCGGCGCCTCCACGACCTGCGTCTGGGACGGCTTGAACAGACCGCTCACGGTCTGCAACGCCTGCTTGCCCCAGAGGATGCCGGCGCCGACCAGGATCAGCACGATGCCGACGGCGATCGCGCTCTTGAACGGGAAGGCGGAGCCGGAGCGGCGCTTCTTGGTGTCGCGGTCGAGGACGGGGATGTGCGGGCGCGGTGCCGCCGGCCGGGGCGCATAGCGCTCAGCCTCCTCGATCGACTCGTCATAGGAATACGGGGCGTCCGGCGGCTCGCCGCCGCGGTTCTCCAGATTCGGCTCGAGCCGGTCGAACTCAGGCGAGGGCGACGGCACGTTGGCGTAGGTCCGGCGCGCCGCGCGGTTGGCCTGCGCCGCGGCACGGCCAAGGTCGTCGGCATCCGCGGTGATGTCGCGAAAGCCGCGGACGCCCGGCGCCTGCGGCGGCAGTGACGGTGGCGGTGGGGCGCCTTCAGGCGGACGGCGCGAGGCGGAACGATCGCGCGCTGCCGGCGGCTCCGGCATTGGCGGCGGAGGCGGTGCCTGCGGACGAGAAGGACGGGCCTGACGCTGGGCGTCGCGGTCCCCGAGCTCGTCCCCAACAAGCGGAGGTCGGTCGTTGCGCGACGGCGGCGGCGCGGGGGGACGCGCGGCGCGCGGGGCCGGCGACGAGGCCGAAGGCGGCGCGGCCGGTGGAGTGCCTTCGGTGGCGCGGGCGCTGGCCCGGCGGAAGGCATCGCCACTGCCACTGCCGCTGCCGGTGCGGGAGCCTCCGCCGGGACGCGCGGCCTCGCGGGCGCGCTGGGCGGCTTCCGATTCGACCTTGCGGACGGCCTCTTCGAGCGACAACCGTTCGCGGGTGATCTCGGATTCGGAGAGCGGCGGCTGCACGCTGCGGAGCTGCGCGATCAGCGCCGTGCGCGCCCGTTCATAGAGCGCGCGGCGGCTTTCGCCGGGAGCGTTAGGATCCAGGGCGGCAATAGCGCGGGCGATCAGCGGATAGTAATCAGCCATTTCAACTCAACTATGCGCCTGTCCCGGTAAGATATCGTTAAGCCTCAAACGGGTTTTGTACCAGAATAGTATCTTCACGTTCGGGGCTCGTGGAAAGAAGCGCGACCGGACAGCCCACCAGTTCCTCGATCCGGCGCACATATTTGATGGCCTGAGCCGGCAAATCCGCCCAGGAGCGGGCGTTCGCGGTCGGCTCCTTCCAGCCTTCGATGGTCTCGTAGATCGGCTCGACCCGGGCCTGCGCGCCCTCGCCGGCCGGGAAATGGTCGATCTCCTTGCCATCCAGCCGATAGCCGGTGCAGACCTCGATCGAATCGAAACCGTCGAGGATGTCGAGCTTGGTCAGCGCCAGCCCGTTGATGCCGCAGGTCCTGACCGCCTGGCGGACCAGCACGGCGTCGAACCAGCCGCAGCGGCGCGGACGGCCGGTGTTGGTGCCGAACTCGCGGCCACGCTCGCCGATCTTGCGGCCAATCTCGTTGTCCTGCTCGGTCGGGAACGGCCCCTGGCCGACGCGGGTCGTGTAGGCCTTGCACAGACCCAGCACATAGCCGACCGCGCCGGGCCCGAGGCCAGCGCCGGTCGCGGCCTGCGCCGCCACGGTGTTGGACGAGGTGACGTACGGATAGGTGCCATGGTCGACGTCGAGCAGCGCGCCCTGCGCACCCTCGAACAGCATGCGCTTGCCTTCGCGCCGCTTGATGTCGAGCAGCCGCCACACCGTCTCGGCATAGGGCAATAACTGCGGCGCCAGCGCGCTGAGCTCGGCAAGGATAACCTTGCCGTCGAACTCCGGCAGATTGAGACCGCGGCGCAATGCATTGTGGTGAGCAAGGAGTCGATCGATCTTGTGCGGCAGCGTGTCGAGATCGGCGAGGTCCATGAGGCGGATGGCACGGCGGCCGACCTTGTCCTCATAGGCGGGGCCGATGCCGCGGCGAGTGGTGCCGATCGCGGTCGCTGCATTGGAGGATTCGCGAAGCGCATCGAGCTCACGATGCAGCGGCAGGATCAGGGTGACGTTCTCGGCGACGCGCAGATTGTCCGGACTGACTGCGACGCCCTGCGACCTGAGCTTGGTGACCTCGTCGAGGAAGGCCTGCGGGTCGAACACCACGCCATTGCCGATCACCGACAGCTTCTGGTCGCGCAGCACGCCGGAGGGCAACAGCGCGAGCTTGTAGGTCTCGCCATTGATGACCAGCGTATGGCCGGCGTTATGGCCGCCCTGGAAACGGACGACGATGTCGGCCTGCTCCGACAACCAGTCGACGATCTTGCCCTTTCCCTCGTCGCCCCACTGGGCGCCGACGACGACAACATTGGCCATTCGCGGGTATTCCCTATGCAGATGTCTTTAAGTGGCATGATCCTAGCGGAAAACCGGTACCCACTTTTCCGGGATCATGCCGGCGCCCAGCCCAATCCACGGCCGGGGCCGCTCGCATGCGAGGCAGCCAACCGGATAACGGAAGCGGCCTCTCTAGGCAAGCAAGAACGGGGCCTTTTCGAGGCCTAACGCGCGATCCAAGCCTTTGATATACCCTTAAAATCCGGAAAGGTTCGGGACCGCGCAGGCAACCTTTGGAACCGTGGATTTGATACGCATCAACCACCTCGTTCGCCGGGTTGCCTAAGGGATGGCTGTCACCTCCACCCTTTACCTTCTGCGGGCCGCAAGACCCTTTTCGGACATGCCGTGACCGAACCCTCGGGAAACCAGGCCAGCCAGTTCTGGTGCCTTTCAGCCGACGCGCTCGCCGGGCAGCTCGGATGCGGCTTGCAGGGACTGACCACGCGTGATGCCACCGAGCGGCTCAGCCGCTTCGGCCGGAACAGCGACGCGCCGCCGCGGATCGAGGGCGCGTTGCGCGCGATCCTGCGGCGGCTCTTCGAGCCCTTGTCGCTGATCCTGCTGGTCGCCGGCATCATCTCGATGCTGACGGGGGACGACATCGGCGGACTCATCATCGTCCTGATCCTGACGCTGTCGATCGGGCTCGACACCGTCCAGGAAGGACATGCGGTCCGGGCCGCCGAAATCCTGCGCCGTTCGGTGGCGCTGAAGGCCGAGGTCAAGCGCGATGGCACGTTCTGCCAGATCGACGTCGAACAGGTGGTGCCCGGCGACATCCTGCGCATCCGCGCCGGCGACATCATTCCGGCGGACGCGCTGATCCTCGAGAGCACGGCGTTCACCGCCGGCGAAGCGGCGCTCACCGGCGAGCCCTACCCCGTGCAGAAGCGCGCCGGCGCCGCCGATGTCCCGGACGACACGTCCAATGCGCTGTTCCGCGGCGCGGTGGCGCAGACCGGCGAGGCGATCGCACTCGCGGTGCGCACCGGCCGCGACACGGTGTTCGGCGCTGCGGCCTCCGCACTTGCGGAAGCGCGGGCGCCCTCGCCGTTCGAGCGCGACTTGCGCGAATTCGGCCTCGTCATCGCGCGCGCGACGCTGGCGCTGGTGCTGGTCGTGCTGACCATCCGCGTGGTGTTCGGCCGCCCGGTGCTGGACTCGCTGCTGTTTGCGGTGGCGCTCGCGGTCGGGCTGACGCCGGAGCTGCTGCCGATGATCACCACGGTGACTCTGTCGCGCGGTGCGCTACGCATGGCCCGCCGCAAGGTGATCGTCAAACGCCTCGCGGCGATCCACGATCTCGGCGCCATGACGGTCCTGTGCACCGACAAGACAGGCACGCTGACTTCGGCCGAGATCACGCTTGCGCAGAGTCTCGACGCCAGCGGCAAGGAAGATGCGCGCGCTGCAAGGCTCGGCGCCATCGCGGCCGCGCTCGGCGGCGACCGCGGCTCGCTCGATGCGGCGCTGGTCGCAGGCTGCGCCGGCGCCACGCAGGGCTGGACACTCGCGGGCCGCCAGGCGTTCGATTTCTCGCGGCGGTTGGGATCGGTGCTGGCGAACGGCCCCGAAGGCGCCATGCTGATCGTCAAGGGCGCGCCGGAGGCCGTGCTCGAACTCTGCACGACCGACGACGACACACGTGCGGCGGCAATGGCGCGCGTGCGTCAGCTCGCGACCGAGGGCCTGCGCACCGTCGCCATTGCCTCGCGCCGGTGGACAGGCGCGATGCGCGAGGTCGAGACCGATGATGAGATCGATCTCACCTTCGAAGGCTTTTGCGCCTTCGCCGACCCGCCAAAGCCGACCGCTGCGGCCGCGATCGCCCGGCTCGCCGCCGGAGGCATCAAGCTCAAGATCCTCTCGGGCGATGATCCCGTGGTGGTGAAGCGGCTCGCGGGCCTCGTCGGGCTGAACGCCGAGCGCGTGCTCTCAGGGCCTGATATCGCCGAACTCGGCGACGAGGCGCTGGCGGTTCGGGTGCAATCCGCCGACGCCTTCGGGCGGCTCGCGCCGGACCAGAAGTCGCGCATCGTGAAGGCGCTGCAAACAGGCGGCGAAGTCGTCGGCTTCCTCGGCGACGGCATCAACGACGCACCGGCGCTGAAGGTCGCCGATATAGGACTCTCGGTCGAAGGCGCCACCGGCGTGGCGCAGGCCGCAGCCGACATGATCCTCCTTGCCTCGGATCTCGAAGTCGTCGCCGATGGCGTCGAGGAGGGCCGGCGCACCTTCGCAAACATTCTCAAATATGTCCGCATGGGCGCGAGCTCGAATTTCGGCAACATGCTGTCGATGGCGATCGCCTCCATCGCGCTGCCATTCCTGCCGATGCTGCCGACGCAGATCCTGCTCAACAACCTGCTCTACGATCTCTCCGAGCTCGGCATCCCCTTCGACCGCGTCTCGGCGCAGGCAACCGCCCAGCCGCAGGTATGGAGCATGTCGCGCCTCGTGCGCTTCGCCGCGATCATGGGACCGCTGTCGTCGGTGTTCGATTTCCTGACCTTTGGCGCCCTGCTGTTCCTGTTCAACGCCACGCCGGACGAATTCCGCACCGCCTGGTTCGTCGAATCCATGGCGACGCAGATTCTCGTGATCTTCATCATCCGCACCAATGGACGTCCCTGGCATAACTGGCCCGATCCCGTGCTGTCGGTCTCCTCGTTGATCGCCCTCATGGTCGCGATGATCGTGCCGCTTACGCCGGTCGGCGCCTGGTTCGGCTTCGTCGCTCCGCCGCCGCTGATGCTGGCCGGCATCGCGGCCCTGGTCGTCGTCTATCTCGGCTGTGCCGAGTTGTTGAAGCCGCTTGCGATCCGCACCAAGCAGAAGACTTGAAGACAGGGTTCCCGTCGCATTGGACGGGCGCATGGACGCGATGCGTCGCGCGCCATTGATATCAGGCCGATTTCCGTGTCTGTGGACACGCCGGGTTTGAGCCGGCCCGGCCGCCGCCGGGCTGGGCGGCTCGGTGCATGAACCGGGGCCATAACAATCACGATGTCCGCCGCCGACCAGACCACGCGCCTTGCCGCACCGAGGCAGCACTGGATCGCCAACCAGCCTTATCTCCTGCTCAGCATCACCGCGCTGTGCTGGGCCGGCAATGCCGTCGTCGGGCGGCTCGCCGCTGGCCACATCCCGCCGGTGACACTGTCCTTCCTGCGCTGGTCCTTCGCGTTCCTGCTGGTGCTGCCATTCGCCTGGAAGCATCTGATCAAGGACTGGCCGGCAATCCGCAGCAAGCTCTACCTGATGATCGTGCTGTCGATCACCGGCATCGGCGCCTTCAACACGCTGCAATATTGGGCGCTCGAACATACCCAGGCGCTGAACACGCTGCTCCTGCAATCGGCCGCGCCGCTGATCGTCGCGCTGTGGTCGCTGATCATCCTGGGCGTCCGGCTGACCGCGGCGCAGGCGTTCGGCGTGCTGCTCTCGCTTTGCGGTGTGCTGACCATCCTCTTGCACGGCGATTTCACCACGCTCTCCAACATCGAGTTCAACAAGGGCGATTTGATCTTCATGGTCGCGCTGGTGATCTTCGCGCTCTACTCGGTGCTGACCCTGAAGCGGCCAGCGATCCACGGCCTGTCGTTCCTCGCCTTCACCTTCGGCTGCGGCGCGGCGTGCCTCGTTCCGCTGGAGATCTGGGAGTTATCGGCCCGCCCGGTGATGAAGCTCGATCTGCCGAACGTTCTGACGCTGGTCTATGTTGCGGTGTTTCCCTCGACGCTTGCCTATCTCTGCTTCAACCGCGGTGTCGCGCTGATTGGCGCCAACCGCGCCGCACCGTTCTTCCATGTTGTGCCGGTGTTCGGCTCGATCATGGCGATGATCTTTCTCGGTGAGTTGCCGCAGGCCTTCCATTTCGTCGGCTTTGCGCTGGTACTGTCGGGCGTGTTCGTCGCCTCGCGCAAGCAGGCGACCTGAACGGCGCATTCATCCGAGCGCGCCGCACCCATCCGTTCTCCCCCTTGTAAGCGGAAACGATGAGATCGCGCGCCGATGTTCAACATATTGACCGTCAAAGCAGCCTGCCTGATCTCCGTTGCATTGTAGCATTGCGGCGGTGGGACTTGTGGCGCAGCCGCGATCCGGCGCAAGCTTCCTCACGAAAACCAATGACGATCGCTTCGCCCGCGCCACCGGCCTCGAATCCGGCCGGCTGGCTCAACAACCAACCCTATCTGCTCCTGAGCCTGAGCTCGCTGTTCTGGGCCGGCAACATCGTGCTCGCACGCCATGTCGGCGCGCATGTGCCGCCGCTCACGCTGACCACGATCCGCTGGTTCGGGGTCTTCCTCATCCTGTTGCCGTTTTCGTGGCCGTATCTGAGGTGCGACTGGAAGGCATTGCGCGCGCATCTGCCGCTGATGCTGTTCCTGTCGCTGGTCGGCTTCGCCTTCAACAACGCGATCTCGTTCTGGGCCCTGCAATATACCGAGGCGCTGAACGCGCTGCTGATCCAGTCGGCCGGACCTTTGTTCGTGGCACTATGGTCGCTGGTGCTGTTCGGCGTCCGCCTGACGGCTGCGCAATTCGCCGGCATCGCGATCTCGCTGCTCGGCGTCCTCATCATCATCCTGCGTGGCGATCTCGCAGCGCTTGCCGGCATCAGCTTCAACCGGGGCGACATCATGTTCGCCTCCTCGCTGGTGGCGTTCGGGCTCTATTCCGCCTTCATCCCGCGCCGGCCAAAAATCCATCAACTCTCCTTCCTCTCCTTCACCACCTGCTGCGGGGCGATGATGCTGCTGCCGGCCGCGGTGTGGGAATTTTCCGCGGGCAACGTCTTGAAGCCCGACGCAACGACGCTAGCGACATTGGCCTACATCCTGATTTTCCCCTCGACCCTTGCCTATCTCTTCTTCAACCGCGGCGTGGCGCTGATCGGACCGAACCGGGCCGCACCGTTCTTTCATCTGGTGCCGGTGTTCGGCTCGGCGATGGCGATCCTCCTGCTCGGCGAGCGGCTGCAACTTTTCCATCTCGTCGGCTACGCGCTGGTGCTCGCCGGCGTCGTGATCGCATCGCGGCAGGGCTCGGCGTCGCAATGATTCTGCGCTGCTGGCGCGAGCGCGCCAAGCAGTAAGGGGCCACCTAGGAGGCTGTCATCGCCCGCGAAAGCGAAAGCGGGCGATCCAGTATTCCAGAGGCAGCGCAGCTTGAACCGAGAAGCCGCGGCGTACTGGATGCCCCGCCTTCGCGAGGGCATGACAGCAGTGCTAGAGCTGCCACGCGTGGCGGCGCCGTAGGGTGGGCAAAGCGAAGCGTGCCCACCGCAGAGTCACCACGACTTCAAAAGAAAAGGTGGGCACGGCGCTCACGCGCCTTTGCCCACCCTACGAATTCATCGCGGATGTTACGCCGCCCGCACCTTGGCGAGGAAGCCATCGACGGCGCTTCGCAGTGCGCCGGACTGGTTGTCGAGCTCGCGTGCGTTCGACAGCACGTCGGAGGCTGCGGTACCCGTCGCCTCGGCCGCCGAGGTCACGCTGCCGATATGGGCGTTGATTTCGCTGGAGCCGGCTGCGACCGACTGGATGTTGCGGGCGATCTCGCGCGTCGCCTCGCCCTGCTGCTCGATCGACGCGGAAATTCCTGCGGTGATCTCGCTCATCTCGGCGATCGTCTGGGTGATGCCGGCGATCGCGGCGACCGCGTCGCTGGTCGAGGTCTGCATCGCCGCGACCTGGGCGGAGATTTCCTCGGTCGCCTTCGCGGTCTGGTTGGCGAGCGCCTTGACCTCGGAGGCGACGACCGCGAAGCCGCGACCGGATTCGCCGGCGCGCGCCGCCTCGATGGTCGCGTTGAGCGCGAGCAGATTGGTCTGCGCCGCGATCGAGTGGATGAGCTTGACGACCTCGCCGATCTTCTCGGCACCGGAGGACAGCACCTGCACGGTGGTGTTGGTACGCTCGGCATCGCTGACCGCCCTGCTCGCGACCTCGGTGGAGCGCGTCACCTGACGCGAGATCTCGGTGACCGAGCTCGACAGCTCTTCGGCGGCGGCCGCAACCGTGCCGACATTGCCGGATGCCCTTTGCGAGGCGGCGCCGACGGTGGCCGCGCGCGCGCTGGCATCGCTCGCGGTCGCGGTCATCGACCGCGCCGTGGTCTGCATGCCGGCAGCAGCCGAAGAAACCGAACGCACGATACCGTTCACGCTGCGCTCGAAATCGCTGGCGATGCCTTCCATCGCGCTGCGACGTTCTGTAGCGGCGCTTTCCTTTGCAAGCGCCTCGGTCTTCTCGAGATCGCGGATGCGGATCGCATTGTCCTTGAATATCTGAACGGTCGAGGCCATCGCACCGACCTCGTCGCCACGACCGACGCCGGGGATATCGCCCTCGAGCTTGCCGTCCGCGAGTTCGCTCATGCGCGTACCGAGCCTGTTCAGCGGCAGGCTGATGCTACGGCCGAGCAGCCAGGCAACGCTGCCGGCGACAATGACGATGCCGAGCATAGAGAGCCCGAGCAACCAGTAGACCGGGCCCATCTTCTCATCGATGTCGTCGAGGTAGGCGCCGGTCCCGAGATACATGTCGAAGCCGGGAACGGCGACGGCATAGCCGAGCTTGCGGATCGGTTTCTCCTGGCCAGGCTTCACGTATTCGTAGAAGAGCAGGATCTCGCCATTGGCCTTGACGCCGTCCATCAACTCTTTCGACAGCTTGCGGCCGTTGGTCTCGACCTCCATGCGATTGGTGCCGACCTGCTTGGGATCAGGCGCAAGCTGCGTGATGCCGTCAGAGGTCGTGCCAAACAGGTAGCCAGAGCCCTTGTCGTAGGTCATCGCATTGCCGTAACGGCGGAGTTCCGCCAATGCGGCATCCCTGGTCATCTCTCCGGCATTCACTCGCTTCATCAACGCGGCAGCATAGTTCCGGGCCATGTCGACGATCGCCTTGGTCTGGTCGATGCGCGCGCTCACCATATCGCGCTTCATCAGATATCCGGCCAGAACCCCGGAGATGCAGAGCCCCAACAGGGTGACGCCGACAACAATGCCGAGCTTGGGGGCGATCTTCAGATTGCTCAACTTCACGAGGCGGCTCCGGCGGACAAGAGGAAACGGCACGCGGGTGGATCGATCGAATTTGAATCAACTTTTAGTGTGGGACCCATTAGCAACTTGTTACGATGCCTCCGTAGAAGTCCGCAGAGGAGGCCAAAAACCCGCAAACGCCGCAGCTTTCGACAACCGACGATTGTACGCGCCAAGCTCGATTTCGCGTAAAAGACGCAAGGACCCGGCGCCAAGGCCGGATCAGACAACAAGAACCGACAAACCAAATCGGAGCAGGAAATGCCGAAATTCAGGGTGGTGACGCCGAAGGGCGCGAGCTTCACGGTGGCGGGAAGCGACTATTCCCTCGAGCGGGAGGCGCTCGATCCGATCGATGCGGAGATCGTCGAGGCGCCGGCCAACGAGGCCGAGTTCATCGCCGCAGCCCGCAACGCCGATGCGATCTACGCCAAGGGCATCCCGATCACCAAAGCCATCATCGACGCGCTGGAAAACTGCAAGGCGATCACGCTCGGCTCCGTCGGCGTCGACAGCGTCGACGTAAAGGCAGCAACTGCCCGCGGCATTCCCGTGACCAACATCCCCGATACCTTCATCGAGGAGGTCGCCGACCACGCCATGATGCTGCTGCTTGCGGGCTTCCGCCGCCTGGTCGAGCAGGACCGGATGGTGCGCGAGGGGCGTTGGGCCGAAGGCCGGCCGGCGCTGTTGAAAATTCCGCGGCTGATGGGCCAGACGCTCGGCTTCATCTCCTTCGGCCGCGTCGCACGCGCGGTTGCCAAGCGCGCCGCACCCTTCGGCCTGCGGATGATGGCCTTTGATCCCTTCATCCAGGAAACGCTGATGTACGATCACGGCGTGATGCCGGCGACGCTGAACGAGGTGCTGGCGCAATCGGACTTCGTCTCGATGCACGCGCCGGCCCGGCCGGAGGTCCACCACATGCTGACCGAGAAGCATTTCCGGCAAATGAAGAAGGGCTCGATCTTCATCAACACCGGGCGCGGCGCCACCGTGGACGAGCAGAGCCTGATCAAGGCCCTGCAGGAAGGCTGGATCGCGCATGCCGCGCTCGACGTGCTGGAGAAGGAACCGCCGTCGCACAACAACCCACTGCTCGGCATGGAGAACGTGACCCTGACCGCGCACGTTGCATCGGCTTCGGCACGGTTTGACGAAGCGCGCAAGCGGCGCGTGGGCTACGAATTGTCACTGGTGCTTCAGGGGATGTGGCCGGTAAGCTGCGTCAATCCGTCGGTGCTGCAGAACACGGCGCTGCGACGCTGGCAACCCTTCAGCATGGATCGCGGTCCGAACAGCTAAGCCTGCGATGCACCTTCGGATGAATGGAGACCGGTTCGCGTGAAAGAATAAGCCACATGGAAGACCCTTCACCGGCGATCAACGCCGGGAAGGGACAAAAAGGGAGGAACTGATGAGGAATGACATCACCCGTCGTGATGCCCTCGGGCTTGGGCTGTCCGTTGCGGCGTTTGCAGCCGCCGGCGCTGCAGCGCAAACGCCATCCAGCATCAAGGCTGCCGACGTCGCAGCGCCGTCGCTGCCGATCGAGAAGGGCGCAAGCTTGCGCATGCTGCGGCCGGTGCGCTTCGTGCAGCCGGATGAGGACGTGTTCCGTGCCAACGCAAGACGTTTCACCGAGGCGACCGGCGTCGAAGTCAAGGTCGATTTTGTCGGCTGGGAGGACATCAACCAGCAGACCGCGGTCACCGCCAACTCCGGCGCCGGCCCCGACATCATCATCGGCTTTTCCGACGCCCCGCACATCTATGTCGACAAGCTGATCGAGTTGTCCGACGTCGCCGAATATCTCGGCAAGCGCTACGGTGGCTGGCTGTTCCTGGCGGAGAAGTACGGCAAGCGAGCCAAGAGCAACAACTGGATCGGCCTGCCGTTCGGCGCGACTGGCGGCCCCTTGGTCTATCGCAAGTCGATCATCCAGGCCGCCGGCTTCGACAAGGTGCCGGACGATCACGCCGGCTTCCTCGATCTTTGCCAAAAGCTCCACAAGGCGGGCAAGCCGGCCGGGTTCGCGCTCGGCAATGCCGTCGGCGACGGCAACGGTTTCGCAAGCTGGATGCTGTGGTCGTTCGGCGGATCACTGCTCGACGCCGACGGCAATCTCACGATCAACAGCAAGGCGACCGTGGAAGCGTTGAAATATGTGAAGCAGCTCTTTCCGACGTTCATCGCAGGCACGGCGTCCTGGAACGACGTCAGCAACAACCGTGCCTATTCGTCCGAGGAAATCTCGCTGACGGCGAACGGCATTTCACTGTACTTCTCGCTGAAGAACGACACGGCGACCGCGAAGATCGCCGAGGACACGGAACATCAGTTCCTGCCGAAGGGGGTCGCCAAGTCATCGCCCATGGGCGGCCTGACGCTGAACGCGATGGTGTTCAAGCACAGCCCGTATCCGAACGCGGCGAAGGCGTTCCTGCAATTCATGATGGAGAAGGAGCAGTACGACCCCTGGCTGATCGCCAACAGCGGCTACTGGGCGCAGCCGCTCGCCAATTACGCGGAGTCCGCGGTGTGGTCCGGCGATCCGAAGCTGAAGATCTTCAAGGACACGATGTCGAACCGGTACTGGGACGGTTACGAGGGCCCGATCTCGACCGCGACCGGCGCAATCCGTGCCGATTACGTGCTGGTGCAGATGTTCGCCTCGGTCGCAACCGATGCCGCGACACCGGAGCAAGCTGCTGCGGAAGCCGAGCGCCGGGCGAAGCGGTATTTCCGCAGGTAGCAAGACCGTCATTGCGAGGAGCGAAGCGACGAAGCAATCCAGACTGCATCCGGGGAGCCAGACTGGATTGCTTCGCTTCGCTCGCAATGACGGTGTGGTGACAGTTCGAGAGAGGACAGTCAGCCAATGTCCGTGACCACACTGCCCTCCGCCGCGCTTGCCCACCGGCAGCAATCACGGCTCGTGCGCCTGTTCGACTACAAACCGTTCCTGATCGTGATGTGTCTCGCACCGGCGATCGGGCTGCTTGCGGTCTTCCTCACCTATCCGCTGGGTCTGGGCATCTGGCTCGCCTTCACCGACACCACGATCGGCCGGCGCGGCGTCTTCGTCGGTCTTGAGAATTTCCAGTATCTGCTCACCGATCCCCTGTGGTGGGGCGCCGTGTTCTACAGTATCTTCTACACGGCCGTCGCGACGTTCGGGAAATTCGCGCTTGGCTTCTGGCTGGCGCTGCTGCTCAACAATCACTTCCCGTTCAAGAGCGTGCTACGCGCAATCGTGCTGCTGCCCTGGATCGTGCCGACGGTGCTCTCCGCACTCGCCTTCTGGTGGATCTACGATCCGCAATTTTCGATCATCTCGTATCTGCTGGTCGACGTGCTGCATTGGCGCACCACCAACATCGACTTCCTCGGCACGCCCTGGCCGGCGCGCTTCTCGCTGATCGCAGCCAACATCTGGCGCGGCATTCCCTTCGTCGCGATTTCGCTGCTTGCGGGCTTGCAGACCATCTCGCCCGCGCTCTATGAGGCCGCGATGCTCGATGGCGCCAGCGCCTGGCAGCGCTTCCGCTACATCACCTTCCCGATGATGATGCCGATCCTCGCCATCGTCATGACCTTCTCGATCATCTTCACTTTCACCGACTTCCAGCTCGTCTACGCCATCACACGCGGTGGCCCCGTGAACTCGACGCATTTGCTGGCGACGCTGGCCTTCCAGCGCGGCATCGCCGGCGGCGAGCTCGGCGAAGGCGCGGCAATCGCGGTCTCGATGATCCCGTTCCTGGTGTTCGCGACGCTGTTTTCCTATTTTGGCCTGGCGCGGCGCAAATGGCAGCAGGGAGAGGCCAATGACTGACGCTGTCGCCCACCCGTCCGCCATTGCCAACGCAACGCCCGATACGATGGCCTGGGATTCCCGCGCGCGGCGGGTGATGATGATCTATCTGCCGCTCGGCTGCTTCGTGCTGATCCTGCTGTTTCCGTTCTACTGGATGGCCATCACCGCGTTCAAGCCGAACGCCGAGCTGATGAACTACAAGGCGCACAATCCGTTCTGGATCACCTCGCCGACGCTGGCCCACATCAAGCACCTCCTGTTCGACACGGCCTATCCGCGCTGGCTGAAGACGACGATGTTCGTCGCGATCGGCGCGACCACGCTGTCGCTATTCGCGAGCACGCTGGCGGCCTATGCGATCGAGCGCCTGCGCTTTCGCGGCAGCCCCTATGTCGGCCTCGGCATCTACCTCGCCTATCTGGTGCCGCCGTCGATCCTGTTCATTCCGCTCGCAACCGTCGTGGTGCAGTTCGGCCTGTTCGACAGCCCCCTTGCCCTGATCCTGGTCTATCCGACTTTCCTGGTGCCGTTCTGCACCTGGCTCCTGATCGGCTATTTCAAGTCGATCCCCTACGAGCTCGAGGAATGCGCCCTGGTCGACGGCGCGACGCGACTGCAGATCCTGCGACGGATCACGCTGCCGCTAGCGGTGCCCGGCCTGATCTCGGCCGGCATCTTCTCCTTCACCCTGTCCTGGAACGAGTTCATCTATGCGCTCGCCTTCATCCAGAGCGGCGCCAACAAGACGGTGCCGGTTGCGATCCTGACCGAGCTCGTCACCGGCGACGTCTATCAATGGGGAGCGCTGATGGCGGGATCGCTGCTCGGCTCGCTGCCGGTTGCGATCTTCTATTCACTGTTTGTGGATTACTACGTATCCTCGCTCACCGGCGCGGTAAAAGAGTAAACCGCGCCTGCGGGGTTTTGCCCGGCTTCACAAAACTGCAATATGTGGTCCGCATAAGGCGTGCGTCCGTTAACAGGAGACGCATATGCGCGCGACCTTTCTTGCCTCCGTCGCAACGATCATTTTCACCGCGGGTGCCGCGCTTGCCCAAAACGAGGGCGAATTCCCGGCGACGCTGACTGCCCACGCAGTGATGCCGGCCGAGTCCTTCATCGATGCGCCGACTGACGCGCCCGCCGACCTCAAAACGTCAGGCAAATACACCACCGGCAAGCGCGTCGACGCGCTCGGTACCGTCATGGGCAAGTCCGCCGAGCGTTCGACCGGCGTGTCGCTGCCGTTCAAAGGCCAGCCGCTCCAGGGCCATTCCGGCATCAAGTCGATGGGCGACGGCACCTTCTGGGTCATCACCGACAATGGCATGGGCTCGCGCTACAACTCGACGGACTCGATGCTGTACCTGAACCACTACAAGATCGACTGGACCAGCGGCAAGATCGAGCGGCAGGAAACGGTGTTTTTGCACGATCCCGACAAAAAGGTGCCCTTCCGCATCGTGCATGAGGACACCGAGAAGCGCTATCTCACCGGCTCCGACTTCGACACCGAAGGCTTCCAGATCATTGGCGACACCTTCTGGATCGGTGACGAGTTCGGCCCCTACATCCTGAAGGCCGACAAGACCGGCAAGATCCTTGGCGTGTTCGAGACGATCGCTGACGGCAAGCCGGTGCGCTCGCCGGACCACTGGGCGGTGCAATCCCCTGGTGCGCCGGGCGCGAGCTACACCAACGTCAATCTGCGCCGCTCCAAGGGCTTCGAGGGCTTTGCGTCGTCGAAGGACGGCAAGTTCCTCTACGGCCTGCTGGAAGGCCCGCTGTGGGACGCCGAGAAGAAGGATTGGGAGAAGGTCGACGGCAAGGAAGCCTCGCGCATCCTCGAATTCGACGTCGGCGCGGAGAAGTTCACCGGCCGCTACTGGCAATATGTATTCGAGCAGAACGGCAACGCCATCGGCGACTTCAACATGATCGACCCGGCCAGCGGTCTCGTCATCGAACGCGACAATGGCGAAGGCACCGCCGACAAGGCCTGCCCGCAAGGCGTGCGCGGCGAGAACTGCTTCCCCGACGTCGCGAAGTTCAAGCGCGTCTACAAGATCGAGCTCTCGGATGCCAATGTCGGCAAGCCCGTGCGCAAGATCGGCTATATCGACCTGATGAAGATCAAGGATCCCGAAAAGAAGGCGCGGAAGCCGCTCAATGACGGCGTCCTCACCTTCCCGTTCTTCACCATCGAGAATGTCGATCGCGTGGACGAGACGCATATCATCGTCGGCAACGACAACAATTTGCCGTTCTCCTCCAGCCGCGAGCCGAACAAGGCCGATGACGACGAGTTCGTGCTGCTCGAGGTCGGCGAGTTCCTGAAGGCGAAGTGAGGTTTGCCATCTCCACACCCAAGCTGTCATCGCCCGGCTTGACCGGGCGATCCAGTATTCCAGAGACGCCTGAGCTTGAATCGAGAAGCCGCGGCGTACTGGATGCCCGTGTCAAGCCAGGGCATGACAAACAGAGAGTGCGGGGCGAGGTTAAGAACGCCTCAGCCCGCCGGCACCATGACGATGCCCTTGTCCTTGGGCCAGCGCACGCGCCAGCCGAACTTGATCTCCTTCACCTCGCCGGGCTTGGCGTCGAACGCCCATTCCAGCACACCGCGCTTGTCGCGCAGATTGGTCGACGTGGGCGGCGTGGTCGCGGACAGCATCTCGACCGCGATGTCCTCGTTCTCGCTGACCGGGAGCTGATCCTCGATCGCGATGCGGATTGGGAAATCGTGACCGTTGCGCACGACGGTCCGGAACGAGCGCGCGTCGGTCTTTGACGAAGAGATCACGCCCGCCGTGCCCTCGTTCTGCCGAATCACCGCGCGCTCGATCTTGATCTTGTCGTCGGCGCCGAAGCCGAGGCGGATCGCCTCCGTCCGCGCGGCGGTGGAGAACTTGCTGCGGCCGACGAACACGCCGTCGCGGAAGATCGCGACCTTGCCGGGCAAAAGATTGGTGTCGTCGGAGAGCTTGAACGAGGCCTCGAGATAGGCGGTCGGATCCACCACCGGCGCGGCGCGGATGGCGAGGTCCGGCGTGACCGTCATGGTGGAGATGAGCAGGCTCTTGGCGCCTTCGTTGGCCCCAAGGCTGACGCGGCCCGCGATCTGGTAGACGGCCTGGAAATCGCCGATCTCGGCATTGGCCTGCTGCTCATCCGCACGCTCGCGGGGCTCCGGGGCCTCTATGGCCTTGGCCATTGCCGGCGACTGCGCCTGCCGCGTCATGTCCGGCGCAGGCATCGCCACGTCGGACCGCCCTCCCAAGGCCAGCGGCTTCGGAAGCTGCGGATAGCGGACGACCAGCGAATTCAGCTCCGGCGCGCTGCCGCCGCGGCTGACTCGAACGGTGGAGACTCCGAGGCTGACATTCGACCAGTCCTCGCCGGTCGACTGGGTAATTTCCGCGCGGCGTACCAGTTCGAGTTGCGGCTTGTGGTCCCTGGCGCCAGTGTCGAGGCGGGCGTCGTAGAGCGGCGCCCAGCGCGCATTGCGCACGTTGTAGGTCACCCGCAGCGTCGCCTTCGTCGCGGCTGCGGAGGCGATTTCGGCCCGCACCTCCAGCTTGCTCGGCGGCTTGGCCGCGCGATCGGCTTCGAGCTGGGCGATCTGGCGATCGATCTCACGCTGCTTTCGCATGGCATCGCGGATCGCGGTATCGGCAGTGGCGATTTCCTCGGCAACCGCGGAGAAGGCCGCGCGCCACTCGGTCATCGGCCGGGCCTCGCCCTTCTCGCCGATGCCGGCGGGAGAGGCCTCGGCAAAGCGTTCGGCAAACTTGCGTCGGGCATTGGCGGCATCGATCGCGCCCTGCAAATCCGCGCGCTCGTCCTTCAAGGTCTCGATGCGCTTGTCGAGTTCCGGCAGATTGACCGGAGGTGCTAGGCGTGGCGGCCGCGCGTCGATCGTGCCGATGGTGAGCTTTGCACCCGCCTCGCCCTCAACCCGCAAGGAGGACGTGTCGAGGCCGAGCGGGAAATCCTTTGCGACCAGCGTCGAGTCACCCGACGGCAGGTCCAGCGTGACGACGCGGGTGACGCTCGCGCCGTCCGGGTAGACCGTGACGGCATCGATGGCCGACGTCGCATCCAGATCGGCCGCCCATGACGGCAGCGCAATCGCCGACGTGACCAGGACCAGGCTCGTCGTCGCCAGACTCTTCGCGATCGTTCGCATGAATTTCCCTCCTGCCAATGTCGCCACATCGCCAGCCGGATGCGGCGAAAAACGCCTCGCCATCGTGGTGAGACGCAGCAGGTAAGGAACCGGTTCGATTGGGGTTTCCGTGCGGCGGCACCGCGGCCGCCCCATGGCCGCGGAACGCGTCATCTGGCCGCGTCAGCGCACAGCTCCGGTTCAGCCTTGGTTCACGCTTGATTCACCCTTGGCCGTAGATCCGGCGGAGCATATCCGTGACGTTCTTCGCGCCGGCCTTTCTCAGAATGCTGGCGCGGTAGCCCTCAACCGTCCGCGCGCTCAGGCGCATCGCCCGAGCGATCTCTTTGTTGGTGTAACCGGCCGCAAGGTGCTGCAGCACCTCGCTTTCGCGCCCCGTGAGTGGCTCGCAACCGGCAAGCCAGCGCTGCCGGTTCGCATCCGGCTGGGCGAATTCATCGATGGCGGCATCGATCCGGCCGACAATCTCATGACTCTCGAACGGCTTCTCGATGAAATCGAACGCACCGCTCTTGATGGCATCGACCGCCATGGCGATGCTGCCATTGGCAGACGTCACCAGGACCGGCGCCATGCAATTTTCCGCGCGCAGTCGCTTCAGGACGTCGAGGCCGGATTGATCCGGCGCCTGCATCTCAAGCAGAACACAGGCCGGCATGCGCACCTTCGCCTCCAACAAGAGAGACGCACCATCGGCAAAGCAGATGACCTCATAGGCCTGCTGCTCGAGCGCCATAGAAAGTTGTTCGCGGAAGGACGCGTCAGTATCGATGACGAATACCTCACCCTTGGAAAGCGTGTTTCCCGGCATCATCCTGCTCAGCAATGTCTTGGTCAAAAGGGCCGAGACGGCGTCGAGGCTGCATCGCCTTGCCGCGCCGTCATGAACCGGCATCCACGCCGGTGCTTCGGTTTTCGATATGTATGTTCAGCCTGGTTCCGGGATTTGACTGATTGGGACAGAAATTTTACATTTCGGGACAACTGCGGGAATGGCTGGCAGGAGCGGTTCGCATGACCGATCTCATTCGCAGCGCAGGCCTTACCTACTATCCCGAGGTCGCCCGGTCGTCGGGCCTCGATCCTAAGCAGATGATGCGCAAGGTCAGGCTTCCGCTGGCCTGCCTTGAAAAGCCCGACGTTCGCATCGCCGTCGCGGGTCTTCGCCGCCTGCTTGAAACATCGGCGGAAGCCTCCGGTGCCGAAGATTTCGGCTTGCGCCTCGCCGAGCTCGGCGGCCTGACCAATCTCGGGCCGGTCGGGCTCATCGTTCGCGAGCAGGCCACCATTGGTGATGCAATCCAGGCGCTGTCGCGTTTCATCCATATCCACCACGATGGCATGCGGCTCGACGTCACGCGCGACAAGAAGATCGTGACCATCACGATGCATTTGCGCGGACGGCGTCCGCGTGCGCCGCGCCAGTCCATCGACATGGCGCTCGGCAGCGTCCACCGCATCATCCAGTCGCTGTTCGGCAGCGACTGGCGGCCGCTGGAGGTTCACCTCCACTATCCGCCGCCCCGCGACCGCAAGCGCTATCGCGAATTCTTCGGCTGCCCGGTGACCTTCAATGCCGCAGCCAACGCGCTGCTGCTATCGGCCCACGACATGGAGCGCCGAATCCCCAGCGCGCATCCCCTGGTCGCGAGCTATCTGCGCAAGCGTATCGAGGCTCTCGATGCGCGGCCTGCGAGCTGGGACGAGAAGGTCGACGAAGTCGTGCGCTCGCTGCTCTCGAGTGGCGAATGCACGGTCGAGCGCGTGGCCGAGCATCTGGCCTGCACCCGCCGCACCATCCATCGGCATCTTGCCGAATGCGGCACCACTTTTTCCGAGATCCTCGACACGCAGCGCGCCGAACTCGTCACCCAGCTGATCGAAGAACCCGGCCGGCCGCTCTCTGCGATCGCCGAGCAGCTCGGCTTTTCCGCGCAGAGCGCCATGGCGCGCTGGTTCCGCCACCGCTTCGGCTGCTCCATCACCGACTGGCGCAAGGGCGTGCGGCCAGCGATGCATGAAAAAGGCACGGCGCCCGGGAGCGTCATGCCTTCGTCGTCGCGTGCCGCGGTGTCTGCTTAGCTAATAGATCTCGAACAGGCCGGCGCCGCCCTGGCCACCGCCGATGCACATGGTCACCACGCCCCACTTCGCCTTGCGGCGGTGACCTTCCTGCAAGAGGTGACCAGTGAGACGCGCGCCGGTCATGCCAAAGGGATGACCGATCGCGATCGAGCCGCCGTTGACGTTGTACTTGGCGGGATCGATGCCGAGCTTGTCGCGGCAATACAGGCACTGGCTGGCGAAGGCTTCGTTGAGCTCCCAGAGATCGATGTCGTCGATCTTCAGGCCGGTGCGCTTCAACAGCTTCGGGATCGCGAAGACCGGGCCAATGCCCATCTCGTCCGGCTCGCAGCCGGCGGTCGCCCAGGCAACGAAGCGGCCCAGCGGCTGAAGCCCACGCTTCTCCGCGTCCTTGGCTTCCATCAGCACCACGGCCGCAGCTCCGTCGGAGAGCTGGCTGGCGTTGCCGGCGGTCACGAACTTGCCGGGGCCCTTGACCGGCTCGAGCTTGGCGAGACCTTCCATCGTGGTCTCCGGCCGGTTGCACTCGTCGCGATCGACGACGTAATCGACGATCGACTCGGCCTTGGTCTGCTTGTCGACCACCTTCATCCTGGTCTTCATCGGAACGATCTCGTCCTTGAACTTGTTCGCCTGCTGGGCGGCCGCCATGCGGCGCTGCGATTCCAGCGAGAACTCGTCCTGATATTCGCGGCTGAGCTTGTAGCGCTCGGCGACGATATCGGCAGTGTCGATCATCGCCATGAAGATGTCGGGCGCAACCTTCAAGAGTTCCGGATCGATCGATTCCTTTGGCGAGCCGCCGCCAGGAATCGAGATGCTCTCGACACCGCCGGCGACAATGCAGTCGGCGCCATCGGAGCGGATCGAGTTGGCGGCCATTGCGATGGTCTGCAGTCCCGACGAGCAGAATCGGTTCACCGAGACGCCGGCGGTCGTCTTCGGCAGACCGGCGAGAAGCGCGGACTGACGGCCGATGTTCGGAGCGCCGTGGGCGCAATTGCCGAGATAGCAATCCTCGACATAGTCCTTCTCCACGCCGGCACGATCGACCGCATGATGGATGGCGTGGGCCGCGAGAGACATCGGCGGAGTGATGTTGAACCCGCCGCGAGCGGACTTCGCCAGCCCCGTGCGCGCATAGGAAACGATGACGGCTTCACGCATTGTTTTCTCCCTGGTCGGACGACTTGGTTGGTCAATTGGTACACAAACTTCGAAGGTCGCGGGGAAATAAAGGGCAGCGCGTGCCAAGAAAAACGCCGCACTCGCAAGCGAGGCGGCGTCTGTTCCGTAGATCGGAATATCTTCGTGCCTGAACTGTCTCCACACTCGTCATGCCCGGGCTTGTCCCGGGCACCCACGTCCTTCCGCACGCATGGAGGCGCGTGGATGGCCAGGCATAGGCGAGCGCAAGCCACGCCGTCCTTCGGACGGCTATGCCCGGCCATGACGCCGGTGTGATCGTCAGAACGTCAGCGCCTTCGCCTGCTTGACCTGCGGGAGCGCCTGCACCTTGGCGAGCAGCTCCGCCGGCACCGCACCGTCGACCTCGACGAGCGCGATGGCATCGCCACCCTGCTCGACACGGCCGAGATGGAAGGTGGCGATGTTGATCTTGGCATCGCCCAAAAGGCTTGCGAACTTGCCGATGAATCCCGGCTTGTCCTCGTTGGTGACGTAGATCATCGACTTACCGAACTCGGCATCGACGCGGATGCCCTTGATGTCGACCAGCCGCGGCTTGCCGTCGTGATAGACGGTGCCGGAGACCGAGCGCTCCTGGCGCTCCGTCGCGACCGTCACGCTGATCAGGCTTTCATAGTCACTCTGCGCGGCGCGGGTCACTTCATCCACCACCATGCCGCGCTCCTTGGCGACGACAGGAGCGGACACCACATTGACCTCGCCCAGCATCGGCCGCAGCAGGCCGGACAGCACGGCGGAGGTCAGAGCCTTGATCTTCATCTCGGCAACATGGCCCTCATAGGTGATCGTGACCTTCGAGATGCCGGTCTCGGTGAGCTGGCCGGCGAAGGAACCGAGCTTCTCGGCAAGCGCGATGAAGGGCTTCAGCTTCGGCGCTTCTTCGGCGGTGATCGAGGGGAAGTTGATGGCGTTGGAGATCGCGCCTGACAACAGATAGTCCGACATCTGCTCAGCGACCTGAAGCGCCACGTTCTCCTGCGCCTCGGTCGTGGAGGCACCAAGATGCGGCGTGCAGATCACGTTGGGATGCCCGAACAGCACGTTCGAGGTCGCGGGCTCCTCGATGAAGACGTCGAAGGCAGCGCCGGCAATGTGCTTGGCATTCAGCGCATCCACCACCGCCTGCTCGTCGACCAGACCGCCGCGGGCGCAGTTGATCAGGCGTACGCCCTTCTTCATCTTGGCGATCGCGGCCGCGTCGATGATGTTCTTGGTCTTCTCGGTGAGCGGGGTATGCAGGGTGATGAAGTCGGCGCGCTTGAGCAGGTCATCGAGATCGACCTTCTCGACACCGATGTCCTTGGCGCGCTCCGGCGACAGGAAGGGATCGAAGGCCACGACCTTCATGCGCAGGCCGAGCGCGCGGTCGCAGACGATCGAGCCGATATTGCCGCAGCCGACCACCCCTAACACCTTGCCGGTGATCTCGACGCCCATGAAGCGATTCTTCTCCCACTTGCCGGACTGGGTGGAGGCGTCAGCCTGCGGAATTTCGCGCGCCAGCGCCAGCATCAGGGTGATGGCGTGTTCGGCGGTCGTGATGGAATTGCCGAACGGCGTGTTCATCACGATGATGCCCTTGGCGGTGGCCGCCGGGATCTCGACGTTGTCGACGCCGATGCCGGCGCGGCCGATCACCT
This sequence comes from Bradyrhizobium sp. UFLA05-108, assembly GCF_059803455.1. Classification (NCBI taxonomy): domain Bacteria; kingdom Pseudomonadati; phylum Pseudomonadota; class Alphaproteobacteria; order Hyphomicrobiales; family Nitrobacteraceae; genus Bradyrhizobium; species Bradyrhizobium sp. UFLA05-108. The sequence goes on from NZ_JBANAZ010000043.1 coordinate 57,829, forward strand.
TCAGGTTGGTCGCCTTCTCGATGATCTTGGCGGTCGCTTTCGTCGCCGAACGGATCGCAAGGCCGTCATAATTGCCGATGATCTCGGCCAGCTTGTCCTTGTCCTTGCCGAGGTTGGGCTGGAAGTCGACCTCGACGCCGCGATCCTTGAAGATCTGCACGGCGGCGGGCGAGAGCGCGTCGGAAATGAGAACTTTCGGTTTGGTCATGGGAATGTTCCGTGGTGCGAGCTGCATTTACGGAGTGTCGCCCGCAGGCTTACCCGCGGGTCCATCTCTCTTGATCGATGGATGGCCGGATCAAATCCGGCCATGACAATGATTGGGCCGAGGCGTTTACGCTGCCTTGGGCAGCGCGGCCTTGGTCTCGGCAAAGGCCCAGTCGATCCACTGGGTCAGGAGCTCGACGTCCTTCGCTTCCACCGTGGCGCCACACCAGATGCGCAGACCCACGGGCGCGTCGCGATAATACGCGAAGTCGAAGCCCGCATTTTCCTTCTCGACCAGTGCGACGAGCTTCTTGCAGAACTCGGCCTGCGCGTCGGACGAGAGCGAGGTGATCGCGGGATCGGTGAACTTCAGGCACACCGAGGTGTTGGAGCGGATCGAAGCGTCTTTCGCCAGGAAGTCGATCCAGGGCGTCCTCGCCTTCCAGTCGGCGAGCACCTTGGTGTTGGCGTCGGCACGCGCGATCAGCGGCTTCAGGCCGCCGATCGACTTGGCCCAGTTCAACGCGTCAAGATAGTCCTCGACGCAGAGCATCGACGGCGTGTTGATGGTCTCGCCGACGAAAATGCCTTCATTGATCTTGCCGCCCTTCGTCATGCGGAAAATCTTCGGCAACGGCCAAGCCGGCTTGTAGGTCTCGAGACGTTCCACCGCGCGGGGCGAGAGGATCAGCATGCCATGCGCCGCCTCGCCGCCGAGCGCCTTCTGCCAGGAGAAGGTGACGACGTCGAGCTTGGACCAATCGAGCGGCTGCGCGAACGCGGCCGAGGTGGCGTCGCAGATGGTCAGGCCTTCGCGAGTCGCGCTGATCCAGTCGGCGTTCGGCACGCGCACTCCAGAGGTGGTACCGTTCCAGGTGAAGACGACGTCGCTGTTCGGATCGACCTTGGAAAGATCCGGGATCTCACCATAAGCCGCATTGAGCTTGGTGACGTCCTTGAGCTTCAATTCCTTGACGATGTCGCTGACCCAGCCTTCGCCGAACGATTCCCACGCGAGCGTGGTGACGGGGCGTGCGCCGAGCAGCGACCACAGCGCCATCTCGACCGCGCCAGTATCGGAGGCCGGAACGATGCCGATGCGATAATCGGCCGGCACTTCGAGCACTTCGCGCGTCAGATCGATCGCGAGCTTGAGCTTGGTCTTGCCGATCTTCGCACGATGCGAACGGCCGAGAGCTGCGTCTTTGAGATTTTGGGCGGTCCAGCCGGGGCGCTTGGCACAGGGGCCGGAGGAGAAATGCGGCACGAGGGGCCGCGAAGCGGGCTTCGCTGCAGTCATGATCTACCCTTCCAGATAGTAAGCCTCCCGTTGGGGGGAGGTGTCCCGCCGCGGCTAATACGGGAAACAGACAGAATCGTCAAGGAAGTTTAGGCGTCTCACGGTGGAGTGATGCCGTTTCCGTCGTCTTCTCAGGAGCTTCCACGGCATTCAGCAAGCCCGTCGCCTCGCTGATCAGCTGCGCCGCTCGGCGCCGGCTGGCGACTTTTAAAATGCATTTGTCGTCGGCCTGCACAACGTAGTCGTTGCCGACCTTGATCAATGAATAGCTTGTCATTGAAATCCCCGAACCGACCGAGCCCGGTGTCAAGACGCAACCTAGCACCGATCGTTCCCCGACGAACATGAACGAACGCCCGGTAGTTTATCAGCCCTTAACCGAAACGGATGTGCAGGCAGATTTTGCAGACGATGCAACGGCCGCGCGGAAGGTGCGTCAAAAACGGACAGTCATGCCGACGTGGCTCGCGGTGAATCCGAGCCGCTTATAGAAGCGTTGCGCATCGGCGCGGCTCTGATGCGTCAACAGCTCGACCAGGTTACATCCCTTCGCGCGCGCCTCCGCCACCGCCCATTGCACGAGCTGCTCGCCGATGCCGCGGCTGCGGCAGTCCGAGGCGACGCGCACGTCTTCCAGGAGGCCACGCGAACCGCCTTGCGAGCTCAGGCCCGGCAGGATGGCGAGCTGCAGGCAGCCGACCACCCTGCCCGTGCCGTCCACCGCGACCACGAGCCTCAGACCGGGATTTTTGTCGACCGCATCGAACGCCCTGAAATAGGACTCGGGCAGCGGCTCCTCCAGGCGCTCGCGTGCGCGGCCGAGATGATCGTCGGCGAGCATCGCGACAACAGCGGCAACGTCTTCGCGGCGAGCGCGGCGGATCGAGATGATATCGGCGGTCATGACGGGCTCCGAGCTCAGCGTGCCGGCGGAAGACCAAGACAGCTCTCGGTCTCCGCAATCCACCGCCGGATCGCAACATGGCGGCCGAGATCAAAACCGCCTTCATGGGCGAGACGGGTATAGGCCAGCAGCGATATGTCGGCGAGCGAGGTCGACTCGCCGACGAAACAGCGGCTGGTGACGAGATGCTGCTCCATGCGGTCAAGCGCCGCATAGCCGCGCTTGATCTTCTCCGGGTCGAGCTCGGAGACGTCCTTGCCGAGATAGACCATCTGGAAACGGCACACCGCGACATAGGGCTCGTGGCTGTACTGCTCCCAGAACAGCCATTCGTCCATCTTGGCTGCGGCAAAGGCATCGCGCGGAATGAGATCGCTTTCGCGGGCAAGATAGCGGATGATGGCATTGGACTGCGCCAGCGTGCGGCCGTCGTCGAACGCGACGGTCGGCACCTGGCCGGCACCGTTCATCTCCAGGAATTGCGGCGTGCGCGTTTCGCCCTTGCGCGTGTCGATCTCGACCCACTGATACGGCAGCTTGAGCCTGTCGCAGACCCACTTCACCTTCAGGCAATTGCCGGAGTTCGTGTCGCCGTAGATCTTCATCGCCGCTGCTCCAATTGCAGCGACAAAGCATCAGGGCAGAGCGGTCCTGTCAACCGGTGCTATGCGCTGCGCTCAGAACTTGTAGCCGGCGCCGAGACGGAAATTGTTCAGGTTGACGGAGATGTTCTTGGCCGGCGAGAACCCGACATGCTCCCATTCGCCGCGCAGGAACACGCAATCCCAGAGCATATACTCTAGTCCCAGACCAGCGGTCCAACCGTAGATGAAGGAGTTTGTGCGCTGCTCGGTTTGGGTCATCGAGCCCGTACCGATCTGCTGGTGGTAGTGTGTCGTGACACCGCCCGCCGTCACGTCATAGTCGTCCCATAGGACGTAGGAGACAGTCGCAAATCGCGAGACTTCGGCCCGTCCGATCGCGAGGCCGCCGAATGCATAAGGCATGAAGTCTCCGCCTGCCCATCCGACGCGGCCGCGCAGAGTCACGTAATCCTTAAGCTGCAAACTTGCGCCGCCTGCGAGCAACGTGTCGTAGGAATGCGTATGGCCCGTGGGCGGGCTTTCGCCGTCGGGATTGACGATCAACCGCTCCATCGAATCGCTTGCCGTCGAGGCCATGTTGTTCATGTAGCTATAGTTGGCCTCTAGACCCAATACTGCGTCGTAAAACTGCCAGTCCCGGCCGACAAAGGCGCCGAAGCCCGTCGACTGAACATGGTTCTTGGGCAACAGCGACCATCCCCCGACAGAATCCTGCAGCACGCTGTTGCGCAGCATGAAGTCCGTCATTGATTTCGGGGCGTGGCTGAAGTCCATTTCGGAGATGGCAAAGCCGAACTGGCCGCCGGCGTACCAACCGTCCCAGGTGTGCGTCGTCCTGCTCAAGCCATCGGTGAGCGTGCCGCGCAGGACAGGGAGATCCGGCATGTCGGCCGCGTGTGCGGCAGAGACCGACCCCAATATCGCCGCCACAAACCAAAGCCCACGCATCGCAACGCTCCATCGAACTCTTGTTGCGGATGATCATGGCCCGTTAACCTTAACCAATGGTTGCGTTGCGCGATTTCGACACGATCAGGCCATGAATTTTACGCAAAGCAAAACGGCGCGGGATCCTCCCGCGCCGTTAAGAAGTCTTAAGCGATCGAGTGGCCGATCAGCCCTTGGTGACCAGCGGTGGCGGCGCGTAGACCGGCGGGCTGTCGAGATTCCAGCGCACGCCGAGTTTCAGGTCGTGCGACGTGAGGTGCTTGAACGTCGTCGGATTGAAGACGTTGTTGGTGCCGTCGAATGTCTTGAGGTCGCCGGTCAGACCATCGCCCATGTCGAGGTAGCGATAGGCAAGCTCAACCGTGAAGGCCGGAGAAACCTTGTAGGCGAGACCGGCATGCGCCGCCCAGGCAAAGTTCCACTTCGCAACGTTATCACCAAATGCGAGACCGGGCACCGCACCGGCGCCGTTGTTTGCGATGCTCTGATCGGTAAAGCCGTTGATCGCAACCCGCGCCGTGCCGATGCCGGCACCGACGAACGGCGTGATGCACCACCAGGTACCGAGATCGACATAGGCGTTGGCCATAACCACCCATTCGTTCTTCGTCGCGTGATAGGTGTCGGTGCCGACGCCGCCGGGATAAGTGATGCGGTCGGTGCCGAAGAACTGCGAATTGCCCCGATATTCACCGGTCACGTCGGCACGGAACCAGTTGTTGAACCGGTAGCCGGCGCCTAGCCCGAAGATTCCTGCGTTGTTGAAGCTGAGGTTCTGCACCGACGAAGTCGTGGTGGCATCGAGCACATTGTTCAACCGGTCAACGCGCTGGTTGCTGAAGCCGATATCGCCGCGCAGATACCAGCCGCCGAAGTCTGCGGGCGGAGCCGGCGCGTACATGGGCGGCGCGGCAATCGGCATATCGGCGGCGAACGCCACCGACGAGATCAAGGTTGCCGCACCCGCGGCAAGGAGAGACTTAACGCTACGCATTGGCTTCGTCCTTTTGGCCGGTGAGGCAAACAAGGACGCCTCACTTTCTGAAACTCACGGGCGGACGATGGCACTAAATGCTTAAGCGCCACTTAACCCTAATTTTTAAGGTTGATTTTTTCTCACCGCACACGCGCGTGCGACCAGAGCGTTGCAAAACTGCGGCGCCTGCGCGCAGCAATTACTAACGATGTATGAAGGTGCCGCGGCCTGCGAGACGTCGAATTAACGCGCGTGCTGCGGCAGTTTTGGCAGGAACACAGCCAGCAGGCCGATCGCCGGCAGGTAGGCGCAGATCTGATAGACGAACTCGATCGAGGTGTGGTCGGCGAGCTTGCCGAGCACGGCCGCGCCAAGGCCACCGATTCCGAAGGCCACGCCGAAGAACACGCCCGAGATCATCCCGAAGCGGTGCGGCACCAGCTCCTGCGCGAACACGATGATCGAGGACGTCGTCGAGGAGATAATCAGCCCGATGAACACTGTGAGCACGGCGCTCGCGGAGAGCCCGGCATAGGGCAGCGCCAGCGTGAACGGCAGCGCGCCGACGATCGAGATCCAGATCACGATCTTGCGGCCGAAGCGATCCCCGAGCGGACCGCCGAGGAACGCGCCGACCGCGTTCGCTGCCAGGAAGATGAAGAGGTACATCTGCGCTGCCTGCGTCGACACGCCGAAGCGGTCGATCAGGTAGAAGATGTAGTAGCTCGACAGGCTCGAGACGTAGAGCTGCTTGGAGAACAGGAGCGCCACCAGCACCAGAAGCGCGACCGCGACGCGCCGCGAGCTCGGCGCGTCCGGATGCGCATGGATCGGCTTCTCCTTCTTCGTCGTGATCTGCGGCGCGTACCAGCGGCCGATGCGCCAGAGGATGAGAATCGCGAGAAACGCGATCGAGGAGAACCAGGCGATGCTGCCCTGCCCGAACGGCACCACGATCAGCGCCGCCAGCACCGGGCCCATCGACGTGCCGAAACTGCCGCCGAGTTGAAACACCGACTGCGCAAAGCCGTAGCGGCCGCCGGAGGCAAGCCGCGCGATGCGCGCCGACTCCGGGTGAAACACCGCCGAGCCGAGGCCAACCATCGCGGCCGCAACCAGGATGATGAGATACTGATGCGCGGCGCTGAGCAGCAACAGGCCGAAGAAGGTCGAGGCCATGCCGATCGAGAGCGAGTAAGGCTGCGCCTTCTTGTCGGTGTAATGCCCGACTACCGGCTGGAGCAGCGAGGCCGTGAACTGAAAGGCCAGCGTGATCATGCCGATCTGCGCGAAGTCGAGTGCGTAGGTGTCCTTCAGGATCGGATACACCGACGCGATCAACGACTGCATGGTGTCGTTGAGAAAATGCGAGAAGCTGATGCCGGCGAGCACGACATAGGCCGGCCCTGCGCTCGTGATCTTCGCGACGGGCGCGACATCGGTCACGACGACCGGCTCGGTCAACGTTTTATCAGAGACGACGACAGGCTTGTTCAATACAGCAACCCCTGCGCGGCAGATTGCCGCGATCTCACAGGTACGATGCTGACGGCGGCCGAACCACCGCCAATCGCCCATGGCTGGGATGCGTGGGTTTGACTCTGTCCGCGAGTCCGGAATCGTAGGGTGGGCAAGGGCGCACTTGCGCCGTGCCCACCATCTATCCTCGAATGAAATGAAGCGGTGGGCACGCTTCGCTTTGCCCACCCTACGATACTTACGCGCCACCTTCTCCTACAAGGGGAGGAGGAAGGGAGCTGCGCCTAAGCCGCAGCCTGTCCGAGCGCGGAGACGATCGTGTCGACGACTTCCTCGACCAGGATGCGGTCCTCGCCCTCGCCCATCACGCGGATCACGGGCTCGGTGCCCGAGGAGCGGATCAGCAGCCGGCCGTGGCCGTTGAGCCGCTTCTCGCCGTCGGAGATCGCCGACTTGACGTCGCTGTCGTCGAGCGGCTTGCCGCTCTTGTAGCGGACGTTCTTCAGTATCTGCGGCAGCGGATCGAAGCGATGGCAGACCTCGGAGACCGGACGCCGCAGTTTCTGCACCACCGCCAGCACCTGCAAGGCGGCAACGAAGCCGTCGCCGGTGGTGGCGTAGTCGGACAGGATGATGTGGCCGGATTGCTCGCCGCCAAGATTGTAGCCGCCGCTCAGCATTTGCTCGAGCACGTAGCGGTCGCCGACCGGCGTGCGCACGAGATCAAGCCCCTGCCCTTTCAGGAAACGTTCGAGCCCGAGATTGGACATCACGGTCGCGACGATGCCGGGCCGCGACAGCCTCCCGTCTTCCTTCCAGCTCTGGGCGATCACCGCGAGCAGTTGGTCGCCATCGACGATGTGGCCGCGCTCATCAACCAGGATGACGCGATCGGCGTCACCATCGAGCGCGATGCCGATGTCGGCGCGCATCTCGCGCACCTTCCTCGACAGCGCTTCCGGCGAGGTCGAGCCGCATTCCTTGTTGATGTTGAAGCCGTCGGGCTCGACGCCGATCGGCACGACGTCGGCGCCCAACTCCCACAGCGCTTCCGGCACCACCCTGTAGGCAGCGCCATTGGCGCAATCGACGACGACGCGCAGCCCGTCGAGCGACAGATCGCGCGGCAGCGTGCGCTTGGCGAATTCGATGTAGCGGTCATGGACGCCGTCGATGCGGCGGGCTCGGCCCAAGCTCGCACTTTGTGCAAGCTTCTTGTCGAGGGATTCGTCGAGCAACTGCTCGATCTGCCTCTCGACGTCGTCGGACAGCTTGAAGCCCTGCGGACCGAACAGCTTGATGCCGTTGTCCTCGAACAGATTGTGCGAGGCCGAGATCATGACGCCGAGATCAGCGCGCATCGACTTGGTCAGCATCGCGACCGCCGGCGTCGGCATCGGGCCGACCAGCAGCACGTCCATGCCGACGGAAGTGAAGCCCGCGACCATCGCATATTCGATCATGTAGCCGGACAGGCGCGTGTCCTTGCCGATCACGACCCGATGGCGATGGTCACCACGCTGAAATGCAAGGCCGGCGGCCTGGCCGACCTTGAGCGCGAGCTCCGGTGTGATCAGTCCGTTGGCGCGACCTCGAATCCCGTCGGTCCCGAAATATTTGCGGCTCATATGAGTCCCCCACGCGGCAACCAGGAATCCCCAATGCAACTAGCGGATGCCATGCACGGCTCCGCCATTCCTGATTTCGCTGGCGTTCTTATAATGCCATCACAGCTAAATTGGCTTCAAGAAATATAATGAATCGTTACGGAACCCGGCCCGCCGCCGGCCCAATAACCTGTTGTTAACGCTGAAACTCTTGCCCAAGAGGCCTTGCGAGGCTGGAACCCGTGCCTAAACGGAACGCTTTACGTGCTGGTCGCCGCGGGTCGGAGGGGGCTGAGTGACGTTGACGGGGTCGGAGGCAGGAAAAGTCTCCTCCAATCCTTCCTCGAGGGCCTCGTCGAGGCGATGCTTCTCATCGGCCTCGCTGGATTTCGGCGCGGATCGCGGTCTGGTCATGGCGGCCTCTTCGCAAACAATTTGGCTGAGCACCCATCCATGCTAGATGACCCCTAAATCCGTCGACGCAAGGACGGGCCGGGGAACGTCATGAAGCATATCACCTGCATTGAAGACCTACGTGCGCTGCACAAGCGGCGCGTGCCGAAAGCGTTCTTCGACTATTGCGACCGCGGCTCCTATGCCGAGGAAACGCTGCGCGCCAATCGCGACGATCTCCAGCAGATCAAGTTTCGCCAGCGCATCCTGGTCGACGTCTCCAAGCGCGACACCTCGACCATGATCCTCGGCGAGCCCTCGACGATGCCGCTCGTTCTCGCGCCGGTCGGGCTGCTCGGCATGCAGCACGGCGACGGCGAGATCCACGCCTGCCGCGCAGCGCAAGCCGCGGGCATTCCGTTCACGCAGTCGACGATGTCGATCTGCTCGATCGAGGACATCGCCGCCAATGTCGAGAAGCCGTTCTGGTTCCAGCTCTACGTGATGAAGGATCGCGGCTTCATCAAGGACCTGATCCAGCGCGCGATTGCCGCCAAGTGCAGCGCGCTGGTGCTTACCGTCGATCTCCAGGTGATCGGGCAGCGCCATGCCGACATCAAGAACGGCATGACGGTGCCGCCGGAGTGGTCGCTGTCGAAACTCGTCGATTTCGCGACCAAGCCGACCTGGGTCTCGGGCGTGCTGCGCGGCAAGCGCCGCACCTTCGGCAACATCGCAGGCCACGTGAAGAACACCGAGGATCTCAATCGCCTCGCAGAATGGACCGCCTCGCAGTTCGACACATCGCTGAGCTGGAAGGACGTCGAGTGGGTCCGCAGCATCTGGCCGGGCAAGCTCATCATCAAAGGCATCCTCGACGTCGAGGATGCCGAGGAGGCCGCAAAGACCGGCGCGCAAGCCCTGGTCGTCTCCAACCATGGCGGCCGGCAGCTCGACGGCGCGCCGTCGTCGATCGAGGTGCTGCCTGAGATCGCGGATGCGGTCGGCGACAAGATGGAGATCATGTTCGACGGCGGCATCCGCTCCGGCCAGGACGTCATGCGCGCGCTCGCGCTCGGTGCAAAATCCTGCATGATCGGTCGCGCTTATGCGTATGGGCTGGGCGCCGGCGGCCAGGCCGGCGTCGCCAAGGCGATCGACATCATTCAGAAGGAGCTGCTGACGACCATGGGCCTGTGCGGCGTCAACAGGGTGGACGAGATCGACGACCACATCATCGCGGTCTAGTCCTACTGCGTCACAAGCACTCTTTTCCTCATCCTGAGGAGCGCGGAACGCGCGTCTCGAAGGATGGCCGCGGGTAAGATCTCGGCCTTCATGGTTCGAGACGCGCTCCGCGCTCCTCACCATGAGGGTCTTGCGAAGGACGACCCGCGCGCGACGTAGCGCGCGTCTTACCACCAGCCCTGTTGCGGCTGCCAGTATTGGCCGCCGCCGCGCCGGCGCGGATTGACGGGTTGCAGGTTCGGGTCACGCGGCTGGAAGAAGAAACCGAAGCCGCCGTTGTTGTCCCAACCGTCGTCGCTCGCAACGGCCATGGGGGCCGTCGGCTTGCGCGTAATAAACCCGCCCTGGGGCTGGTTGTTCAGCACCGCGACGAACTCGGTGCGATAGTTGGTCTCGCTGCTCAGAGGCTCGTCAGAGATGATGATCGAGGACCGCGGCACAGCGGTCGGCGCGATACGGTCAAGCACATCCTGCGGAATGGTGATGCGGTCGAGCGCGTCCTTGGCGTCGTCGCCGCTGTCGATCGTGACCACACTCCAGCGCAGGCCCGAATCGCTCTTCGCCATCGCCGTGAAAATGTGAGTGCCGAGCGGCCTGTCGGGATTGCGGATCGCAACGGGAACCTCGATGCTCGTATCAAAGACCTCGCCGCCGCCGTCCGGCGCCGGCTTATGCGTATTGCGCCGCACGTAGAGCTTCTGCGTCGATCGGCTGATGTAGACCGAGACCGGTTCGAGCGCGAGTTTCGCCTCGGTCGCCGCCTTGACGGCGTCGGCCTTCCTGGTCGCCGCCGCCTTGGCGGCGTCTTTGGCGGCAGCGGCGGCGTCGCGCTTCGGCTGCGCGTTCGCTTTGGCGCTGTCGAGCTGCGTCGCCGCGTCGGCAGCCTTGGTGGCAGCTTTTTGCTTCAGCTCCTCGGCCCGGGCCCTCGCCTGATCGGTCTTTGCGGCGGCGAGGACCTTGTCGGCGTATGCGAGCTCGGCATCAGCGCTCTTCTTGAGCCGTTCCCGATTGCGCAGCAATGCCGGGAGCGATGCGGCCTCGCGTGCCGTCGTCGTGGCGACTTTCTTCGTCTCGTCGGCGGCCCCGGTGGCCTCCTCCGCCTCGCGGGAAAGCGTATCAGCCCGCGCCGGGGCCGCGGCAATGGCCTCCTTCTTAGGCACGAACAGCGTCGGATGAGAGAAATCGACTGGTGCGGCGTCGTTCGGCGAGATGATCACCCGCATCCCGATGTTCGTCTTGTCGAACAGATTCTCCGCAAAGCCATAGGGCATCCGCACGCAGCCGTGTGAGGCCGCATAGCCGGGCAGCGGCCCGCCATGCAGCGCGATGCCGTTCCAGGTGATGCGCTGCATGTTCGGCATCCAGGCATCGTCATACATGGTCGAGTGGTGATCCTTGTCCTTCTCGATGACGGCGAAGACACCCGCCGGCGTCTCGCGTCCCGTGGTGCCGGTCGACACCGGTGCGCGCAGGATCCAGCCGTCGGCGTCGTAGAAGGTGACTTGCTGGCTCTTGATCGACACGATCGCCATGATCGGCTCGCCCGCCGCGCGCGGCGCAACCGCTTCGGCTGCGGGGCGCGCCTGCTTCGCCGCTGCGGCGTCGGTGGCCAGCGCCGTCAGCACGGCCATCGCCGCGATCGTCACAAGGCCGGCAGGCCGCCAACGCCGCATCGCCCGAGTGGATTGCGCCGTCGTCAATCGATTTGCCATGCCGTACCCCGGTTGAATAGTCGCATGCGCTCAGCATCGACTTAAGGTCAGATTGCGATCTTTGGATTAAATAACCATCGCCATCGCAATTGGCTCCCGAGGATTATCGGCAGGTTCGATGGCAAATCTCTGATATACGACGGCCCGCGCGGGAGGAAGGGTGGCTTTCGACCAAAATGGACCGGGCTCAACAGGCTACCGGCGCACCCGCAGCCTGCTGGGGTCGACCGGTCGACCGGGCTCGGATCGGTCTAACGCTTTGATGGCTCCCTGAAACCCAGGTCCGGACGACGAGCCGTGTCGCCCCGGAAGTGACGCCGGCCGTCACATCGGGGGCGTCACTCCGTCGCGGCCGACATTGACGCGATTGGCTTCGAGCGAGCCGTCCTCCTTCTTGGCCGCGCCGAAGATGATGAGCTTGGCGCCCGGCTTCACCTCGGACTTGTCGCTGGCGACGAAGGTGACGATCGGCGTGTCCGGCGGCACCACGATCTTCTTCTCGCCGTCCTTGTATTTGAGCAGGATATTCTGGCCGTCGGTGCCCTTGACCGTCTCGGCCACGGTCGCATTCGTCATGGTCGAGTTGGCGCGTGCATCCCACGGTCTAAAACCTTCGGCCGCGCCGCGCTGGTTCTCCGGGAAGATGTGCACGGCAATCGCCCGCTGCGACCCGTCGGGCTCGGGCATGCCGGTGACGCCGATATAAGAGCCCTCCTTGATCTCCGACAGCGCGGTCTTCACGACCGCGAACACGGCGACGTTGTCGGTCATGCGCACCTTCACGTCACTGCCTTCGCGGGTCTTGATGCCGAGCATGTTGCCATCGACGGCCTCGATGGTCCCGCGGATACGCACCGTCGGCGCCTGCTGCGCCGATGCGATCGAAGTCAGAATGGCAGACGACAGAATGGTAGAAGACAGAATGGCAATGGTAGCGAGCGAGGCCACGCGCCTGCATGGCCTCCGGGTGATCAGTTCCTGCATGGCCTGTCTCTCCAGGGCGGTTGCGCCGGTCAATCATCGCAACCCCGGACCTGGATGCCTATTCCGCTTTCCTGCGCTTTGTTCCGATCACAAAAACCGACCCGCGCACGGGGAGCGCCTCACATCGGCGGCGTCAGGCCGTCGCGGCCGACGCTGACCCGGCTGGCCTCGAACGATCCGTCCGGCAGCTGCTTGACGAAGGCGATGATCTTGGCGCCAGCCTTGAGGTCCGATTTCTCGCCGGGCACGTAGGTGACCACAGGCGTATCGGCGGAGACGAACACCTTCTTCTCGCCGTCCTTGTACTTGACCAGCAGTGTGTGGCCGTCATTGCCGACCACGCTTTCGGCCACCGTCGCATTGGTCATGCTGGAGTTCGGCTTCAGGTCCCAGGGGCGCGAGCCCTCGCCGGTGCCGCGCATGCTTTCCGGAAAGACATGGACCTCGACGGCGTTCTGGCCACCATCCTGTCCCGGCACCGTGGTCGCTCCGATGAAGGAGCCGACCTTGATATCGGAAAGGGCGATCCTGGTGATCCCCGCGACCCGCAGGTCGGATGCGACACGAAGCTTGACGTCCTCGCCGCTGCGCGACTTGACGGCAAGCACGTCGCCGTCGACTTTTTCGATCGTTCCACGCACCCGCGTCGGCACCGGCGCCTGCTGCGCGACGGCATAGAGCGTGGACAGGCCCACCATCGCGACAGCGACGAGCGGACGTGTGAAAGTTGCACGTTGAACAGGCATGAAAAGTCTCCGATTGTCCCACTAGGACAGGACCCCGGCGGCCGCGTCCTATTCTCTCAAGATTTTGTGAGATCGGCTTCGACCAGCGCGCGCAGCTCCGCCGTCACCTGCGGCCGCTTGCCGAACCACAGCTCGAAGCCGCGCACCGCCTGGTGCAAGAGCATGCCGAGCCCGTCGGCGGTCTTCAGCCCGCGCGCCTGCGCGGTTGCAAGCAGTGGCGTGATCAGCGGAACATAAACGAGGTCGGCAACGACCGCCTGTTGCGGCAGGCGCGCGATCTCGAGTTCGAGCGCCGGCTGGCCGCGCATGCCGAGGGAGGTCGTGTTGACGAGCAGCCTTGCCCGCGGCAGCACGTCACCGATCGCGTCCCAGGCCAGGGGCTGCACGCGCGAACCGAACGCCGTCGCAAGCGCCTCGGCCCGCGCAATGGTGCGGTTGGCCAGATGGACGCGGCTGACGCCACGTTCGAGCAGGCCGAACACGACCGCGCGCGATGAGCCGCCGGCACCCAGCACCAGCGCCTCCTCGGCCGCATCCCAACCCGGTGCGCTGGCGTCGAGATTGTTGATGAAGCCTTCGACGTCCGTGTTGGTCGAATGCAGCTCGCTTCCCGCGAGCCACAGCGTGTTGGCAGCACCGACCGCCTTGGCGCGCGCATCCGGTATCGAGAGCGCGAGCACGTCTTCCTTGTGCGGGATCGTAACGTTGGCACCGACGAAACCGTGCAACGACAGCCGGAGCACGAAGTCGCGCAAGTCGTCCGGCGGCACCGCCTCGATCACATAGCCGCCCTCGATGCCGAGCGTACGCAGCCAGTAGCGGTGGATCAGCGGTGAGCGCGAATGCGCCGCCGGCCATCCGATCAGACAGGCTACGGGCGTCTTAGACACGGTTTTCCTCGATGGCGCAGGTTCGCAACGATCCCTCCCGGGAATTTCTCGGCGATCCATTTCGCGTCCGGCCCGCGCTGTCAAGCACGCGAGCGTCGCCCGCGGGCGGCCAGCGGCAAACCTGCGCCCAGCAAGGGTCACTAACTCCAATAATTTACAAAGAGGAACGCTGACGGCCGGCCCGGGGGCCGGCCGTCAAACGCAATGCCACCGTCACGCCGCGTCGCGATGCGCGGCGATGATCTGATCGGCGGCGCGCCCCGTCACCTCGGCCATGTGATCGAACTGGCGGGTGAAGCTGCCGGAGCCGGCGGTCGCCGAACGCAACTCGACGATCAGCTCGCCGATCTCGGCCTCCGGCATCATGGCACGCACGCAGTCCCAGCCGCTCCAGCCGTCGCGGGTGTCGAAGCCGAGGATCTGGCCGCGGCGCGCCGACAGGATCGCGTTGATCTTGGCGGTGGCATCCGTCGGACAGACGATCTCGACGACATGGATCGGCTCCAGGAGCACCGGCTGGCATTGCGGCAGGCCTTCGTTGAGCCCGACCCGCGCCGCCGTGCGAAACGCGAGATCGGAGGAGTCGACGCTGTGAAAGGAGCCATCGGTCAGCGTCACCGCGACGTCGGTGACGGGGAAGCCGAGCGGGCCGCGCGTCAAGCCGTCGACGACGCCTTCCTCCACCGCCGGGATGTAGTTGCGAGGCACCGCACCGCCGACCACCTTCTCGGCGAACTTGAACCCTTCTCCACGCGCGAGCGGCTTGATGTCGAGCACGACGTCGCCGAACTGGCCGTGGCCACCGGACTGCTTCTTGTGCCGGCCGCGCTGGACGATCGGCTTGCGGATTGTCTCCTGGTACCCGATCGCCGGCGGATGAGACTTGACGTTGACGCCGAAACGGTCACGCAGCCGCTCGCTGGCGACGCGCAAGTGCATCTCGCCCTGCCCCCACAGCACGGTGTCATGGGTTTGGGCGTTCTGCACGACCATCAGCGAGGGATCTTCCTCGTGCAGCCGCGCAAGCGCCTGGCCAAGCTTGACGTCATCCTTGCGGTCGGTAGCCGCGACCGAGATCGCAAGCACAGGCGGCGTCGGCTCGACCGCGATCAGCTGAGACGGTTGGGTCTTGCCGGTCGAGACCGTGTCGCCGGTCTTGATCGCATCAAGCTTGCCAAGAGCGATCGTGTCGCCGACCTCCGCCGACGGGCGCTTGGTATCATAGGCGCCGTTGACGGCGAGAATGCCGGAGATGCGTCCCGCGCCACCCGAGGCGGATTGCAGCGTGGCGCCGTCGTCGAGATGGCCGGCAAGCAACCGCGTCAGCGACAGCTTTCCGCCATGCTGCGAATGCAGTGTCTTGAAGACATAGCCGAGCGCATCCTTGGTATCGGGCGCGCCAAGCCGCTTGGCGGTCTCGGCAATGCCGGGCGCCTCATGGCGCAGCGCCTTCATCAGGCGCAGCACGCCGTTCTCGCGCGCCGCCGCGCCCAGCAGCACCGGACAGATCAGGCCTTCGCGGAGTTCGCGCGAGAGATCGTCGAACACGGCATCACGCGGCGGCTGGATGTCTTCGAGCAGTTGCTCCATCAGTGCATCGTCGTGATCAGCGAGCTTCTCCAGCATCGAGAAGCGGGCTTCCTTCTCGCGGTCGAGATTGCCGCCTTCGAGCGCGATGACCTCGGAGGCCTTGTGCTCGCGATAGACGAAGGCGCGCTCGAGCGCGAGATCGACGAAGCCCTCGATCAGCTCGCCACTCCAGATCGGAATCTGGCGCAGCACCAGCGGCACGCGGGAGGCCGGTTGCAACGTCTCGAGCGTCTCGCGAATGCGCTTATTGGCGCGATCGATCTTGTTGAGGAACAAAAAGCGCGGGATCTTCATCTCCTCCAGCTCGCGCAGGATGATCTGAAGCTGCGGCAGCTTCTTCTCGTCCGCCTCGCACACAACGACCGCTGCGTCGACCGCGGGCAGCGCCGCGCGCATGTCGTGAGCGAACTCAACGGAACCCGGACAATCGAGGAAGGTGTAGCTGTCGCCCATGAAACTCGTGGTGGCAGCCGTCAGGCCCACGGTCATCTTGTGATGGCGGGCCTCTGCCGTGGCGTCGCCCACCGAAGTACCGGCATCGACGCTACCGGCACGCGGGATTGCGCCCGTTCGTGCCAAAATCGCTTCGAGAAGAGTGGTTTTACCGCTTTGGAAAGGGCCCACCAGTGCAATGCACCGTGGACCTCGGGGACTTCTGACGTCTTGTCCCATTCGCCGCCTCCTTCATGTGGAGCTCGGCCCGTGATTGGGTCGGCAAAGGTCGATGCTCTGCCGGTCCCTCCATTTTGGCAAGCGCGAAACGTCGCTG
Source organism: Bradyrhizobium sp. UFLA05-108 (assembly GCF_059803455.1). Classification (NCBI taxonomy): domain Bacteria; kingdom Pseudomonadati; phylum Pseudomonadota; class Alphaproteobacteria; order Hyphomicrobiales; family Nitrobacteraceae; genus Bradyrhizobium; species Bradyrhizobium sp. UFLA05-108. The sequence continues at coordinate 74,187 of NZ_JBANAZ010000043.1, forward strand.
CGGTGCGTCGTCCGTTAGATCAAGTCTCAGCGATTGATGAGATCAGGTCCGGCACGGCGCCTCGGAACGTCGCACCTCTCCCAAGCAGGGAGAGGTGTACGGAGCTCCTCGGCTGGCGTGGACTCAACTACAATTGACCGCGAGTTAGCGACCCGGGCGGAGTTCCAGGCTTTCGAGGCCCGCGGCGACGTTGAGTCCGACCTGGCCCTGCACGCTGAGCGGCTGGAGCGCGATCGAATTATTGGAGCCGCCGACCAGCACGTTGCCCCCTAAGCCGACGCCGACCGACGCACTGCCTTGCGCGCCGGCATAGTTGCCCGAGAGGTCGCCAGGCCCGAGACGGTCGACGGGCGCGAACACGCCCCACGCCAGCGCCGTCTCCTGGGTGATGCCGAGATCGAGACCGACTTTGCGAATGGTCGCGACGTAGCGATCCTCCGGCAAGCCCTCGGCCCGCAGCACGCAGCCAAGGTTGGTCACTGATCCAACCACGAAGCCGATGCTGGCGCCGCCGCGGCATTCGAGCACGCCGACCTGCACCATCCGCTGCTGCGCGCTCGCACCCGCGACGGACGCAACGAGGCCAGACGCGGCAAGCCCGGCGAGGAGGAGTGAACGGCGCATGGAAAGTCTCCGGCTGTGATGTGATGCGAGCAGAGAGTGCGCCGCACACGCGGCGCGCGATGCTCTATGCCACAATAATCTTGGTGGTTCCAGATCGCCTGCGGTTCAAAAAAAAGGCCCGCCTGAAAGCGGGCCTTTTGTTTCATTCATTCGGCGGCTCAACGCAGGTTGCCGCAGAAGCGCTGGATGCGTTTGCAGGCGTCTTCGAGATCGGAGGTCTTGGTCGCGTATGAGATGCGGAAGGCCGGACCGAGGCCGAAGGCCGAGCCCTGCACGACCGCGACGCCTTCGCTCTCGAGGAGCTCAGTGACGAACACCTCGTCGTTTCCGATCACCTTGCCCGACGGCGCGGTCTTGCCGATCGTGCCCGCGCAGGACGGATAGACGTAGAACGCACCCTCGGGGCGCGGGCACTCGATGCCGTTCGCCTGGTTGAGCATGGAGACGACGAGATCGCGGCGCTCCTTGAACACCTTGTTGTTCGCGGGGATGAAATCCTGCGGACCGTTCAACGCTTCCACCGAGGCCCACTGCGCGATCGAGCAGGGATTCGAGGTCGATTGCGACTGGATGGTCGACATCGCCTTGATGAGCTGCGCCGGACCCCCGGCATAGCCGATGCGCCAGCCGGTCATGCAATAGGCCTTGGACACGCCGTTCACGGTGAGCGTGCGGTCGTAGAGGCTCGGCTCGACCTGCGCGACGGTGGTGAACTGGAAGTCGTCATAGACGAGGTGCTCGTACATGTCGTCGGTCATCACCCAGACATGGGGATGCCTGACCAGCACTTCGGTGAGCGCCTTCAGCTCGGCCTTGGTGTAGGCCGCGCCGGTCGGGTTCGACGGCGAGCAGAGGATGACCCATTTGGTCTTCGGCGTGATCGCGCGCTCGAGCGCTTCGGCATGGAGCTTGAAGCCGGTCGCGGCGGTGCAGACCACCGGCACGGGCTCGCCGCCAGCGAGCGCGACCATCTCAGGATAGCTGACCCAATAGGGCGCCGGGATGATCACCTCGTCACCCGGATTGATGGTCGCCATCAGCGCGTTGTAGAGCACCTGCTTGCCACCAGTGCCGACGATCACCTGGTTCGGCTTGTAGCTGAGGCCGTTCTCGCGCTGAAACTTTGCGATGATCGCTTCCTTCAGCTCGGGGATGCCGTCGACCGCGGTGTACTTGGTCTTGCCGGCTTCGATGGCACGGATCGCGGCCAACTTGATGTTGGCGGGCGTGTCGAAGTCGGGCTCGCCCGCGCCGAGGCCGATGACGTTGCGGCCCGCCGCTTTCAGCGCGCGTGCTTTATCCGTGACCGCGATGGTCGCGGACGGCTTCACACGGTCGAGCGCAGCGGCAAGGAAGGACATCATCATCTCCTGGCAAGCGTCGTGAGCCCTTGGGTGTCACGACTCTGATTGTGGGAATGATGCACCCTAGGACGGGTGCCGCTGCACCGCAAGAAACTTCGGCCCGGTCAGGGCAAAAGTTTACGGATCGGCACCAACGAGGCCCGGATTTGCGCAATATTCCTAAACTTTGCCGCCGAAATGGCTCATATCCGGCAAGCATTGTCCTCCGAGCAATTTCGTTCCTTATCGAAGCTGCGAGCCGCCATTTCTGACGCGGGCATGCAACCTAACGATGCAAACTGATCGCGCGGATGATACCGCAACCATTCCAGGCGCGAGATGAGCACAACCTGACGCAAGCGTGATGCGAATTGTTCTGTCGTGTTGAAATGATTTTTTGCAGCGTTGCAGTGCAGTAGCGATTTCAAGTTTTTCTAGCGCGCGGCCCTTGCGGCGGATTCGCAACGGCATCATTGTTTAGCCGCGTTGCAGGGCAACAAGCGGCGCCTTCCCGTCACCGGATCAGAACCTCTCGAATGTACAAGCTCTATTCGATGCAACGCTCCGGCAACAGCTACAAGGTCCGCCTTGCGCTGGCGCTGTTGAACGTACCCTACCAGGCAATCGAGATCGACATTCTGCGCGGCGAGAGCCGCACGCCGGATTTTCTTGCGAAGAATCCTTCCGGACAAGTGCCGTTGCTCGAGGTCGGCGACGACCGCTACCTCGCTGAGTCCAATGCCATCCTCTGGTACGTGGCCGGCGGCACGCCGCTCGCGCCCGAGCAACGCATCGACCGCGCCGAGGCATTGCAATGGATGTTCTTCGAGCAGCACGCGCTCGAGCCCAATATCGGTGCCGCCTATTTCTGGTTATCTCTGGTCAAGGGCGGCCGCGATCTCCAGACCCACGCGCTGGAGGACTGGATGGAGCGTGGCTATGGCGCGCTCCAGGTGATGGAAAACCACCTCAAGACCGCCGAGTATTTTGCCGCGCGCCAGCTCACCGTCGCCGACATCGCACTCTACGGCTACACCCATCTTGCCGACCGCTGCGACTTCGACCTCTCGACCTTCCCGGCGGTCCGGGCTTGGCTGAAGCGGGTCGAGCAGGCGCCCGGCTTCGTGTCGATGGACTGGCGGCCGGCCGATATCGACGATCCAGCGAGCATCGCCGCAAGCGCCTGAGCGGGTCCAGGATACCGGGCACAACGTTAACCTTTGCCGCGATTTCGCCATGTTCGGCGCGACCGCCGCCCCAATATTGCCTGTTGAAATTGTGACATTGGTTTGCGTCGCGAGTGATTCGCTCGCACGCTGAAGGATTTAGACCATGACTCGGACGTCCGGCGTGGTGGGCTTTCAGGGCCGACCTGCCCCCGTCGTCTCTTCCCGGCTGACAGGTGCCGTCGCGGCTTCGCTCGCGATCGCGGCGCTGTCGCTGTGCCTGATCGTCGCCCTGACGGTACTGACGACCCGGGCGACCATGGCGATGGGGCTTGCCGGCTGACCCGCGGCTCATCCTCGACTACCACGGGGCGCCGTCATCGCGAACGCGCCCTCACCGGCATCGCAGCAGGCCATCGATGAAGTCACCGGTGATCATCGTTGCAGCGACCCTCACCGCGGCCATCCTGGTCGCGGCATCGCTGTTGATTTTCGCCGGCACGCGCAAGAGCACGGGCACATCGACGCTGAACCTCCCGGCCGTGCACAGCCATGTGACGGCGTAAGGGACACACGCTGATGTTGAGCATTCGCTCGAACGCACGGCGACTTGGCTTAAAATCTGCGGAAAGCTCTGCGCGCCGGCGCAGTCACGCCTTAAGCATCTCACGCGAAACCGCACCGCGACGGCGCAACGATCGGCCACTCTCCGCGCGTTAGCTCGTCAGGGAGCAAGATAGGGCCATGGGCCTCGGATGGCGTGCGATATCCGGTCCGACGCTGACGGCAGCGACCACGCTGCTGGCGTTGCTGCTCGATCGCTATCTTCCCATCCCCTCACCCGCACCGCTGTTCGTCTGCATCGTCGCCTTTGCCGGCTCGCTGTCCGGCTTCGCCTCCGCAATGGCCAGTGCAGCCGTCGCGGTGATCGGCACGGCGCTGTTCTTCCTCTACAACAAGACCGTTCCCGGCTACGCCGCGACCGACCTCGTCCGGCTCGGCCTGCTGGCGATCACAGCGGCCGCCACCGCAGGGATTACCGGGCTGATGCGCGAGCGCCTGCTCGACGCCTTTGCGCTGGAGCGCCGGCATTACGCCACGGCAGAGCGCCTGTCGGCGGCGCTCGATCAGGTCGACATCGGCATTGTTTTGCTCGATGCAGAAACCCGCGCCGAGTTCATCAACCGCGCCTTCCGCGACTACTTCTCGCTGCCCGACGAAAAGGCAGAGAGCCGGCCGCCTTTCATCGCGCTGATGTATCACGGCCGCGACACTGGCGCCTTCGAGCTGCCCGAGGATGAGTTGAGCGCCTTCATCGCCGTGCGGATGGAGATGGTCAGGATGGGCGACGCCACGCCGATCAACATCAAGCTCAGCAATGGCGAGGTGCTGCGCTTCGTCTGCGCCGCGCTGCCCGACGGCGGACGCATGCTGAGCTACACGCCGGTGACCGACCTCGTCCGCCACGGCGATGCGCCCTCGCGCGCCGATTACTATCGCTCGCTGCGCGATCCCACCGGCCGCAACCTGATCCGCTATTTGCGCGTCGCCGAATAGCGCAAGAGCATGATCCGGAAAAGTGTGAAGCGGTTTTCCGAAGAGATCATGCTCCAAACAACCTAAAGCGTTATTGATCGGCGCGGCGATCATCCCGTTAGAACGACGGATCGATTGGCTAGCGCCTTGCTCCCCCCTTGATCGTGGAATTTCGCCATGTCGCTCACCATTCGCGCCGTCACCCGGCAGGACTACGATCAATGGCTGCCGCTGTGGGACGGTTACAACGCGTTCTACGGCCGCTCTGGTGCGACCGCGCTCGCGGCCGAGATCACGCGCATGACGTGGCAGCGCTTCTTCGATGCATATGAGCCGGTGCATGCGCTAGTCGCCGACAAAGACGGCCAACTGCTCGGCCTGACGCACTATCTGTTTCACCGCTCGACGACTGCGGTCGAGCCGTCCTGCTATCTGCAGGACCTGTTGGCGGCGGAGGCCGCGCGCGGCCAGGGCGTCGCCTCGGCGCTGATCTACGCGGTGTATGAGCGGGCGAAGGCCGCGGGCTCGCCCCGCGTCTACTGGCAGACGCACGAGACCAACCTCACCGCGCAGCGCCTGTATGATAAGGTCGCGGAGCGCTCCGGCTTCATCGTCTACCGCAGGATCTTCTGAGCCGCGGCCTGCAACCTGTGGATAAGCGCGGCTGTCACCTGCACGTAACATTGCAGGGCTAGGCTTCCGCTTGCGCCTGATCAGGCCCCCCGTCACCGATCAAGCGCCCAAGCGGTCCCCGTCAGTCGCCGCGTCTGACCGGGGCCGCATTTTTTTGTGCGCATGGCAGCACCGCGGCCGTCGCCTTGCTGGCCGAGCGCGTGGTCGTCAGAATGGCCCCTTGCCCGCACGCTCCTCTGACAGGACCTCCTCCCATGGAAATCCGTAATCTCGGCGCCTCCGGCCTGCGCGTCTCCGCCGTCGGCATCGGCTGCAATAATTTCGGCCAGCGCACTGATCTGGAGACCTCGCGCAAGGTGATCCACCGCGCGCTCGATCTCGGCATCACGCTGTTCGACACCGCCGACATCTACGCCGGCATGGGCGGTTCGGAGACCGTCTTGGGCACCGTGCTCGGCGACCGCCGCAAGGACATCGTGCTCGCGACCAAATTCTCCAAGCCGATGGCAAGCGACGGCACCAAGCAGGGTGCCTCGCGCCGCTACATCATGCGCGCGGTCGAGGCGAGCCTGAAGCGGCTGAAGACCGATTACATCGACCTCTATCAGCAGCACGATTACGATCCGCTGACGCCGCTGGAGGAGACGCTGCGCGCGCTCGACGATCTCGTGCGCCAAGGCAAGGTGCGCTACATCGGCAATTCGAACTTCCCCGCCTGGCGCATCGCCGAAGCCGAATTCACCGCGCGGGCGATGAACGTCAGCCGCTTCATCTCCTGCCAGGACGAATACAGCCTCGTGGTCCGCGACATCGAGAACGACCTGTTGCCCGCCGCGCAGGAGTACAAGCTCGGGCTATTGCCGTTCTTCCCGCTGGCGAGCGGTCTTCTGACCGGAAAATACCAGCGCGGTGCGGCCGCTCCCGCCGACACGCGCTTTGCCAAGGCGCCGGCGCTGCGCGAGCGCTATCTCACGCCGCGTAACGAGGATATCGTCGAGAAACTCCAGGCCTTCGCCAAGGCGCGTGGCCACACCATGGTCGAGCTCGCCTTCTCCTGGCTCGCCGCGCGTCCGCAGGTGGCGAGCGTGATCGCAGGCGCCACCCGCGTCGAACAAGTCGAGGAGAACGTCAAGGCAATCGCCTGGAAGCTCGGCGCGGACGAACTCGCGGAGATCGACGGGATCACCAAGAGCTGACGCTCGCAGCGCGGCGCTACTTCCCGCCGCGCCCCACGGTCTGCATCACCTCAAAGCCTTCGAACTGAGGATGGCCGAGATAAAGCGGCTTGTTGTCGCCGGCTTTGTGATGCGCGGCGCGAAACGCCTCCGACTTGGTCCAGGCCTCGAATGCCGCATAGTTGGCCCACACGGTATGCGAGGCATAGAGCGTGTGGTCCTCGGCTTCCGGCCCTCTCAGCAGATGAAACTCGATGAAGCCCGGCACCCTGTCCAGATGC
>NZ_JBANAZ010000044.1:0-79276 GCF_059803455.1 Bradyrhizobium sp. UFLA05-108
GAAGAGCTGGCCTGCAATCGAACAAAGAGCTGACCAACCACCTTGACACACCAACTCCCCATGTGAGCAATCCAGAAATGCATCCGTTGAGATAATCTGGATTGCTTCGCTGAGCTCGCAATGACGGCGAAAGGTCCGCCATCGCATCTTCCAATCTACATTTCCAATCGCAGACGTGCAGTCTCGTTTTCGCGGCCTAGCCGCGTGATGGGAATGCAGTCCTGTTTGACTGCGGGCACATGAGTCCAAAGACGCATGCCGTCGATGTCCCCAACAGTAGTTCCCCGGAATGCGCTTTGGCGCCGGTTTTGCATAGTGGTCGGGAAAGCTGCTGGGGGAGCGAATCGCTATTTCTCCACGTCTGCCGCGGTTCGTGGCGGACGAATAGCGGCGCTTGCGCCCCGCGGCGGACACCGACCCGCGGAGACGAAGGAATGTTTGCAAGACATTGTACCGCACTCGTGCTTGGCGTGATCACGCTCGCCACGTCGGCGTTCGCGCGCGACGACGGGCGTTATGCCCATTCGCCGCTCAAGCCCTGGTTCGAGAGCCTGCACAGCCAATACGGGCAATGCTGCTCGGACGCCGACGGCTACGTCATCGCCGACGTCGATTGGGAATCCGACAACGGCCATTATCGCGTGCACATCGACGACGAATGGGTCGTGGTGCCTGACGGTGCCGTCATCACCGAGCCGAACAAGATCGGCAGGACCATGGTGTGGAAGCACTATGTCGACGGCCATCCGCGCGTCCGCTGCTTCATGCCGGGCAGCATGACCTGAGCATGGAACGCGCGGTGATGCGTCGTTTCCGGGGTGACGCGGGAACGCGGACCCCGGAATCCGGAGAAGTGAGGTGAGAGTCGGGATCGCGATTCGCGAGCCGCGGAATGAAAGCGTGTGAGTTAGCGCTGCTCGCTCGTCGCGGTCGCGCTCGCGAGCACCTTGACGCGCGGCGACAGCACGGCGATCTGCGCAGGCGAGGCGGGCATGCCTTGGACGGTTAGCGTCGGCGTGGAGGTCTGCTCCTGAACGTCGGCGGCGCCGAGCACCTGGACCTGCGTGGCCGAAATCGGAAATGACTTCACTTCGTAGGAGGGAAGCTCGCCGGCAAATGCTCCGGCGGTGCTGGCGATCGTCATGCCGGCAACGGCAATCATCGAAAGAATCCGCATACCCATTCTCCTTGGGAAGATAACCAATCGGAGGATTGGTCGCGATGACACCGGTGCAGGTTCGCAGATCTGCCAAACGTGAGCCAAGATATTTGGTTGCGCATACGAAGCGCGACGAAGCGATTCGGAAACGCTCCGCTGTTATGTTTCAGGACTGTTTCGTGAAGCCGCTCGCGAGCGAACAGGCTTCGGCTTCATCATGCGTTCCGCGCCAAGTCTCTACTTTTCGCACCGTCATGTCGGCATGAGGTCATCGCAATCCCTCACGGGAAGTCTCGCATCAGCGTCCCCGCAACGCCGCCATGCGGATGTCGGACGGCGTCGCTCCAAAGGCGCGTCGGAAGGTCCGGTTGAAATAGGAGATGTCGGAGAAGCCGCACTCGAAGGCGATCGCGCTGATCGTATGTGACGCAAATGCAGGATCGCGCAGCATCTGCAATCCGCGCTCGAGCCGGCGAGCGAGCAGGAATTCCGAGAACGTGGTGCCGTCGCGCTCGAACAGCTTCTGGACGTAGCGCGGTGTCACGCCGTGCCGCAAGGCCAGCGCCGCAACCGAGAGATCGCCGTCGCCGAGATGCTTGCGGATCTCCGCCTTGATCGATTGCAGCCGCGCGGCTGCAACACCGCGTTGCTGCGCCTCATGCGCCGCATCGGCATTGGCGCCGATCGCAAGCGCAGCGAGATCGACGATGTGGTTCGCTGCGACCTTCGCCAGTCCGACATCGTCGAGCGGGCCATTCTCATACAAGGTCTGCACGTAGCGGATCAGGAGCAGTAGCGCGCCGTTCTCGGCGGGGATCTGTCGCGCATAGGCCGCGCCGAGATCCGGGACCAGGGCCGAGACCTCCGGCCGTGGCAGCACGATGGTGATAAAGCTGCCGAAGCTGTGCATCGTGTTCGCGGATGGATCAGTACCCGATATCACCGAAGCGCTGCCGGGCCGGCCGATGATTTCGCGACCGAGTTGCTGTGTCGTGGCGGCTCCACTCATCAGCATGGACAATGCGAAGCCGTCCCTCGCACGGGCAAGGTGTTGCCGCGTGACGTGATAATGCGCAGGCGATCGCGATCCCGAGACCAACCCGACGCCGGGTAGGCCCTGGAACGTCACGCTGGCATGAAATGGTTGGTCGCTGATGGTCTCGATGTCGACGTTGGCGATGTTGCGGCCGTATATCTCGCGCCACATCGAAAGACGCTGGCGGGCCGGAAATGCATCAGTCGATGCCTGAACGGGAGAGAAGGACGGAGGAGGCGAGGTCATGCTGCGTAGTCGTGATCTACCGTCCGGCAGTTCGATGGCTTGGCCGCGTTGATAACGAATTCCGGCGCCATTTCAATCGCGATGGTCAGTGTGGCCGCAATACATCGTTTGTCACCAAAGCGTCAGATGAGTTCGCATCAGTCCCAACCAGTTCTCTCCAGTCCGAGCACGTGACGGCCTCGTGCGGATAGCTGTTCGCTCTCGCGTCGACGTTGACGCGATCGAAGCTGATTCTGGAGGAGTTGGAATGAGGTTGGGGCTCGGGATTCGCAAGGCGCTGCTGACGACGACGGCGGTCGCCGCGTTTGCTGCGTGTGGCGACACATCCGTCATGGCCGGCGATACCGAGGCCCTGCTCTCGCTGCTTGCCAGCAAGGGCGTGATCTCATCGAGCGAGGCGAGGGCGGTTACCTCCGCGCCACCTGCCGAGCAGGGCGATCGCCTGGTGGCAATCCTGCGCAAGAAGGGGGTGCTTGCCGACGGCGACATGCAGGCGCTGAAATCGAGGACGCGGCCGGTGAGCGTGGCCGCAACGGACGCCCGCCCAGCCGCGGCGTCCGTCGTGCCGCCGCCGGCCGCGACGCCTGCCGGCTCTGCGCCGATGCCGCGCAAGGCGGCGGCGTTCGAGGTCGGCGGCTTCGAGATCGCGCCCGTCGGCTACCTCGCTTTGACGGGCGTCAGCCGCAATACAAATACCGGCAATGCGACCACGACCAATTTCGGCGCGATTCCGTTCAACAACACCGTCAGCGGCAACAACACCGAGACGCGGCTGTCGGCGCAGAACACCGTGCTCGGTCTGCGCGCGCACGGCAACATCAGGGGTGTCGATCTCACCGGCTATTTCGAGGGCGATTTCAACGGCAACGACCCGGCGAACACGTTCGTCAATTCGAACAGCCACACCTTTCGGATGCGGCTAGCCTATGCCGACGTGAAGGCGGGCCAGTTCGAGACGAGTTTTGGCCAGACCTATAGCTGGCTGACGCCGAACCGCCACGGCATGGGTCCCGATCCCTCGGACATTTTCCTGACCAACAATATCGACCAGAGTTTCCAGGTCGGCCTACCCTGGGCGCGCCAGGCGGCGGCGCACTTCGCGTGGCACGCGACACCGAATTTCACCATCGGTGCCGGTATCGAAAATCCGCAGCAGTACGTTGGTAGCAACGAGGTGGTCTACCCGTTCGCTTTCAATGCGCAACTCGGCAATCAGTTCGACACCGGCGCAATTCCCGGCACGCCGAACCGGATGCCGGATGTGGTCGCCAAGGCAGCCTACGACAGCGACGTATGGTCCGGGACGCGGCTGCATCTCGAGGCAGCCGGCATGTGGCGGCATTTCCGGGCGAACAGCCTGGAGCAGAGTATCTCAAATTGGGTCTGGCACGATACGAATGGCTGGGCGGCAACGGTTGCGGGCAATCTCGAATTCTTCAAGACCTTTGCACTCGTGGGCAACGCGTTCTGGAGCGATGGCGGTGGCCGTTACCTTGGAGCGCTCGGCCCTGACCTCGTGCCGACAGTGACCGGTAGCGGCCCGGCGACGTACTCTGCCGCGCTTTCGACGGTTCGCTCGTACGGCTATCTTGCTGGCTTCGAGTGGCGCGTGCTGCAGCCAACAGTCCTGTCGGCCTATTACGGTCAGGCGTTCTTCGAGAACAACTACTTCCTGGATCCCACCAACCCGTCGCCCAATCGCTATGCCGGCTTCGGCTATCCGCAATCGTCGAATGCCGCCAACAAGCAGATCGAACAGTGGACGCTTGATCTCAAGCACACCTTCTGGGCTGACCCGCAATACGGCGCTATCACGGGCCTTGCGCAATACTCCTATCTGCGGCGTGAGCCCTGGTTCGTAGCCAACGGCGCGCCGCCTGAGGCGCATACGCACCTGTTCTTCACCGAGCTGCGCTACCAACTCCCCGGCAATTAGGCGAAATACGAGGATGAGACCAATGATCAAGCATGTAATTGCCCTCGCTTCGCTGTTGGGCCTGATCGCCGGCCAAGCCGCGGCGGCCGATCTCGCGGCGGTGCCCTATGCGCAGGTCGCGACTGTCGCACCACGGACCGGATTCCATGTCGGCGTCGCCGGCGGCTGGGGTCGCGGAACCTCGCGCCATGAGCAGACAAACTTCACGTTCGGCGGCGGCTTTGGTGATTCCGGGGATTTCGGTCAGACCGGGTGGATCGCCGGTGCCACGGTTGGATACGATTGGCAGTTCGGCTCATTCGTCGTGGGCGTCGAGGGTGACCTCTCGGCGGCCGACATCGACGGCAATACGTCGAAAGGTGGTTGCGCAGGTCCAATTCCGTGCCGGACGAGAATCACGTGGCTGCACACGGGCCGCGGCCGTGTGGGTGTGGCATTCGGCCAGTTCATGCCCTACATCACCGGCGGCATTGCGTTCGCCGGACTCAAGGCCAACAATTCTGTCGCAGAGAACTCCCAGACGGATGGTGTGCGGGGCGCGGTGGTCGGCGGCGGCCTGGAATGGATGTTCCTGCCGCAATGGTCGGCGAAGGCGGAGTATCTCTTCATCCCCTCGTTCACGACGACGACGCCGTCGGATTTGTACGGCACGCTGACCGAACGCAATGTCAGCCTGGTGCGGTTCGGCGTGAACTACCATTTCGGCTCGGACGGACCAGTGACGGCGCGATACTGATTGCAAGACGCGCAGGCCTGACTCGTATTGAAATGCCGGTAGCAAAATCTTGCTGCCGGCATTTCGCTCGATTGAGCAATCGTCCGAGACGGAACAGATTCGGACCGGCTCGATTATCCGACTTGCGGCAATTTTTTGTGCGTGCCTGCATGGCCGCGCATTTCGAGCGGGACTTAACCGCTTGTCGTCCGTTACCTGTCGCAGCGTACGGGTCCGAACAGGATGGCTGTCGAGACGGAACTGAAATTCCGCGTGCCGGTGCGCCATTGCAAGGCATTGGCGAACGGGCGCATGGCTGGCGGCAAGATCGGACCGCGATCCGAGAACGATCTGGTGTCGACCTACTTTGATACCAGAAAATACAAGCTGAAACGGCATGGCCTCACGCTTCGCGTGCGTGATGACGGTGATAAGCACATCCAGACCGTCAAATCGGCCAACGGTGCGCAGTTCGGCCGCGGCGAATGGGAGACGGAGATCAAAAACGGTGCGCCGAACCTCGACAAGGTGCAGGGCACTCCGCTCGAGCCGTTTGCATCCGGGAAGTTGCGTCGCAAGCTGAAGCCCGTGTTCGAGACATCGGTGCACCGCATCACGTTGCCGCTTCGTACCAGGAGAAGTGAGATCGAACTCGCCATTGATCGCGGACATATTGTCGCTGCGCAGCGCTCCAGCCCGGTCGAGGAGCTTGAACTGGAACTCAAGAGCGGCCGGCTCGTTGATTTGTTCCGCGTCGCAAGGTCGATCGAACGGAAATCGCAAGCCGAACTCGATCTGCGATCGAAATCGGATCGCGGTTATGCTCTGGCGCGCGGCGAGGAACATCCGGTTCTGTCCGCCGAAAGTATCGCCTTGAATGCCGACCTGAGGGCCGGCGAAGCCTTCCGGACCATCGGTCGCGCGACGGCACGCCATTTCTCGGGCAATGCCGACGCTGTCCGCAATGGCGATCCGGAAGGAATCCACCAGATGCGAGTGGGATTGCGCCGCCTGCGCGCGGCCATCTCATTGTTCTCGAACATCCTGTCCGGGACGGGCACGAACAGGATCAAGCAGGAACTGAAGTGGCTGACCAACGAACTCGCGCCCGCGCGTGAGCTCGATGTCTTCGTGACGGAGAATATCGAGCCTGCCACGCGCGATCTGTTGCTGCGCAGGGGCGGCAAGGCCATCAAGAAAGAGTTCCGTGCCAGGCGCGAGCGCGCCTTCGCGCGCGCAAGAGAAGCCGTCAATGCGCCGCGCTACCGGTCCCTGCTGGTCGATACGCTGCAATGGATCGAGGCCGACCAAACGATTGCGACAAAAGATGCCAAGGCGCCGATCGGCAAATTCGCCGGCAACCTGCTGCATCGCCGCATCAGGAAGCTGCGCAAGCAGGGTCGGCATCTCGACGAGATGTCTGCCCGGGAACGGCACAAGCTGCGCATCAGGGCCAAGAAGATCAGATATGCGCTCGAGTTCTTCGAAAGTCTTTTTCAGTCCAGGCGCGAACGGAAGCAGATGGCAGGGCTGTCCAGGCATCTGAAGAAGATTCAAAACGCGCTTGGCTCGCTCAACGATTTCGTCGCGCATCGCGACTTGGCTGTCGACGCAGCGCTCAAGGCGCGGGCGCCACGCCATGAGGGGCGCGCGCGTGCATTTGCTTCGGGCGTGGTACTCGGCCGGGAGGATCAGGCGGTCAAGCCGCTGGTGAAGGTTGCGGAAAGGGAAGTGCGGGGGTTGGAGCCGATCAGCGGATGAACTGGTTCGGCACTTCGCGGGCGCGCGTCGGCTATTCGGTTGGCTCCTCGCTGGTCTACCTGACCGGCGGTGTCGCCTACGGCAATGTCAGGACCACCCTTGTCGACACCAACAATTTCGGTCTGTTCGTGTTTGCCCACACCAGCCAGCTCCAGGAGCACATCTTCCGCTCCGGGCTGAACTATCATTTCAACACGCCGGTGGTGGCGAAATACTGAGACGACGCCATCGCGCATCCTGACTGCGCCTCGGACAGAGGTACGGTCGCGAGCCGATCACGCGCCGAGTTTGGACTCGCGTACCGTCGCGTCCGGCCTCTCGCGCAAGTCGGGATTGAGCGCGAGCCCGAGGCCGGGACCGCGCGGCGCCGACACCATGCCGTTGCGGACGACGGGAAGCTCCGTCACGAGATCGCGATACCAGGTGGAGAGGGTCGCGCGGACGACCTCCTGGAAGATCGCGGTTGGCGCATGGAGGGCGAGATGCAGGCCCGCCATCAGCGCAACCGGGCCGGTGCAATCGTGCGGCGCGACCGGCTTGTTGTAGGCCTCTGCAAGTGCCGCGATCTTGCGCGCCTCGCTCAGGCCCCCGCACCAGGCGATGTCGAGCATCACCACGTCGAGCGCTTCCGACGCAAGCAGGTTGCGGAAGCTTGCGGCACCCGCAAGCGTCTCGCTGCCGCATATCGGCGTCTTCACCCGGCGCCTGAGATCGGCGAGGCCCTGCGCGTCGTCCATCTTGCAGAGCGGATCCTCAACCCAGAACACGCCGTAATCTTCGAGCGCGCGGCAGATGCGTTCGGCGGTGTGGGCACCCCACAGGCTGTGCAGCTCGCACATGATGTCGATGCGGTTGCCGACGGCAGCGCGGATCTTGCGGAACGGCTCGAGGCCGGTCTTGAGATCGGTCAGCGTGATCGAGTGGCCACCATTGGCGGCGAAGGGATCGAATGGCCAGATCTTCATCGCGCCGTAGCCTTCACTCACGAGGCTCTCGGCGAGCGCGCCGGCGTCGCGCATGAAGGCAATCTGGTCGTCATAGGGGCCGAGTGCGGCATCGTCAGCGCCGATCTCGCGGCGTTTCGCGCTCTTGGTATTGTAGGCATAACCCGCGCAGGTGTTGTAGGCGCGAATCTCCAGCCGGCTCGCGCCGCCGAGCGCTTCGTGCACGGGAATGCCGTGGCGCTGGCCCTTGATATCCCACAGCGCGATGTCGATGGCGCTCGCCGCGCGGACCTCTGCGCTGACGCTGTGAAAGCCGAGATAGGGCGTTAGCAACTGGCGGGAGATCGCCTCGATCCGCCGGGAGTCTTGGCCGAGCACCAGGGGCGCCGCAAGCTCATGCACGGCTGCCTCGACCGCCTGCGCTCCGCGAAAGCTCTCACCGAGGCCGGTAAGCCCTTCGTCGGTCTCGACCTCGACCCAGATCAAGTTCGGCCGCTCGTCGATGCGGATGGTGCGCAAGGCGGTGATACGGGACATTGAGAGTCCTCTTGATTGTTGCTGTCCTGTCGCCGGCGCGACGCGGCGGTGTCACGTCACGGGCGCGGGATTGAACAGCGTCAGGTCGTTGTGGATGCCCCAGCGATCCGACCACGGCTTCGTGCGGCCGCTGGCGACGTCGAGGATCAGGCGGAACAGGTCCCAGCCGGTTTCCTCGATGGTCTTCTCGCCGGTGGCGATGCGACCGGCGTCGAAGTCGATCAGATCCTTCCAGCGCCGCGCAAGCTCGCTGCGCGTCGCGACCTTGATCACGGGGGCGGCGGCGAGGCCGTAGGGCGTGCCGCGGCCGGTGGTGAAAACCTGCAGGGTCATGCCGGAGGCGAGCTGAAGCGTGCCGCAGATGAAGTCGGAGGCGGGCGTTGCCGCGAACAGCATGCCCTTCTGCGTCGCCTTCTCGCCGGGCGAGAGCACGCCTGCGATTGCACTCGAACCGGACTTGACGACCGAGCCGAGTGCCTTCTCGACGATGTTGGCAAGGCCGCCCTTTTTATTGCCGGGCGAGGTGTTGGCGCTGCGGTCGGCGCCGCCGCGGGCGAGGTAAGAGTCGTACCAGGCCATCTCGCGCACCAGCGCGCGGCCGACGTCCTCGTTGATGGCGCGGCGGGTGAGGAGCTGGATGGCGTCGCGCACCTCGGTGACTTCCGAGAACATCACGGTGGCGCCGGCGCGCACCAACAGATCCGCGGCGTAGCCGACGGCAGGATTGGCGGTGACGCCGGAGAATGCGTCGCTGCCGCCGCATTGCAGGCCGATGACGAGATCGGAGGCGGGGCACGTCTCGCGCTTGCGGGTGTTGAGGATTTTCAGGCGCGCCTCGGCCTGCGTCATGATCGCACCGACGATCGCACCGAAGCCGTCGAAGGCTTCATCCTGCATGCGCACGATGGCGTCGTTTACGCCCTCTGGCACCAGCCGCTCGGGCGCAAGCTTCTCGCAACCCAGGCTAATAACGAGAATCTCGCCGCCGAAATTCGGGTTCAGCGCGAGGTTTTGCAGCGTGCGGATCGGCACGACAGCGTCCGGCGCGGCGATGGCGACACCGCAGCCATAGGCGTGGGTGAGGGGAACGACGTCGTCGACGTTTGGGTATTTGGGCAACAGCTCGGCGCGGATGCGCTTCACCGCATATTCCATCGTGCCCTTGACGCATTGCACGGAGGAGGAGATGCCCAGAATGTTCTTGGTGCCAACCGATCCGTCCGGATTGCGATAGCCTTCGAAGGTATAGCCTTCGAGCGGGGGAAGCGGAGCGGGGACGGCGGTCGAGATTTCCAGCTTGTCGAGCGCAGGGGCTTCCGGCATGCGGATGCGCGCCTCATCGACCCATTCGCCGGCTGATATCGGCGAGAGAGCGTAGCCGATCACCTCGCCATAGCGGACGATTGGCGCGTCTTGCGCGATATCGACCAGCGCCGTCTTGTGGCCTTGCGGCACGAAGGCGCGCAGCGTCAGCCCGCAGGCAAAGCGGGAGCCGGCGGGGAGCCCGAAATCATTGACCACGATCGCGACATTGTCGCGCTCGTTGAGCTTGACGTAGAGAGGCTGTTCTTTCGCTGCGACTGACTGGTCCATCTGCTCTTGCCTCATGAACTGAAATCGTAGGGTGGGCAAAGGCGCGACGCGCCGTGCCCACCATGCTTCACCCCGAACATAAGCGGTGGGCAAGCTTCGCTTTGCCCACCCTGCGACGATGGCCTATCAGCCAGGGAACGTGTAGCCGGTCTTCACCGTGGTGTAGAACTCGCGGGCGTACGAACCCTGCTCGCGCGCGCCGTAGCTCGAGCCCTTCCGGCCGCCGAACGGCACGTGATAGTCGACGCCGGCGGTCGGCAGGTTGACCATCACCATGCCGGACTCGCTGTTGCGCTTGTAATGCGTGGCGTATTTCAGGCTGGTGGTGCAGATGCCGGAGGCAAGGCCGAACTCGGTGTCGTTGGAGATCGCCAGCGCCTCCTCGTAGTTCTTGGCGCGGATGACGGCGGCGACGGGGCCGAAGATCTCCTCACGCGCGATGCGCATGTTGTTGTTGGCCTCGGTGAACAGCGCCGGCTGGAGATAATGGCCCGGGGTCTCGCGCTTGAGCAGCTCGCCGCCCCAGGCGAGCTTGGCGCCTTCGTCCTGGCCGATCTTGATATAGCGCAGGTCCTGATCGAGCTGGCTCTGATCGACCACCGGGCCGATATGGACACCAGCCTTGAGTGCGTCGTCTACCGACAGGCCGTTCAGGCGCTCGGCCACCGCCGCGACGAAGCGGTCGTGGATGCCTTCGGTGACGATCAGGCGCGAGGAGGCCGTGCAGCGCTGGCCGGTCGAGAAATAGGCGCCGTTGACGGCGACCTCGACGGCGGTCTTGAGGTCGGCGTCGTCGAGCACGACCAGCGGATTCTTGCCGCCCATCTCGAGCTGGAATTTCTTCATGGGGTTGGAGAGCACGCAGGCCTGCGCGATCTTGCGTCCCGTCTGCACCGAGCCGGTGAAGGAGATCGCGGCGACGTCCGGATGATCGAGCAGCGTCTGGCCGACCACGGAGCCGGAGCCGACGACGAGGTTGAACACGCCTGCCGGAATGCCGGAGCGGGTGATGATCTCGGACAACGCATGGCCGGAGCCCGGCACGAGTTCAGCGGGCTTGAACACGACCGTGTTGCCGTAGCAGAGCGCGGGCGCGATCTTCCAGGCGGGGATCGCGATCGGGAAGTTCCAGGGCGTGATCATGCCGATGACGCCGACGGGCTCGCGGGTGATCTCGACCTCGAGGCCGGGACGGACAGAAGCGCCTTTCTCGCCGATCAGGCGCAGCGCTTCACCGGCGAAGAACGCGAAGATCTGGCCGGCGCGGGCGACCTCGCCGATGCCTTCGGGCAGGGTCTTGCCTTCCTCGCGGGCGAGCAGGCGGCCGAGTTCTTCCTTGCGGGCGAGGATTTCGGTCGAGATCTTGGTCAGCGCGTCATAGCGCTCCTGCGGCGTCGAGCGCGCCCAGGCCGGGAAGGCGGCCTTGGCAGCCGCAATCGCTTTCTCGGTCTGCGCCTTGTCGGCCTTGGCATATTCGCCGACGACGTCGTTGGTGTTGGAGGGGTTGATGTTTTTGGTGATGCCGGAGCCGTCGACCCATTCACCGCCAATGAAATTCTTCAGGATCGCAGTCATCTTTTTCCTCCATACTTAAGGGGCATGATCCTCATCGGAAAACCGGTGTCCACTTTTCCGGGATCATGCCTGAAGTTTTTAGCGCACGAGGCAAGGACGCTTGTCGTCGAACGTCCAGCCGGGGATCAGGTACTGCATGGCAATAGCGTCATCCCGGGCACCGAGTCCATGCTGCTTGTAGAGGCCATGCGCGGCTTCGATGGCTGCCCGGTCGATTTCGATGCCCAGGCCCGGTTTGTCGGGAATGGCGATCTTGCCGCCCTTGATCTGGAGCGGCTCCCTGGTGAGCGCCTGGCCGTCTTGCCAGATCCAGTGGGTGTCGATGGCGGTGACCTTGCCGGGCGCGGCGGCGCCGACATGGGTGAACATGGCGAGCGAGATGTCAAAATGGTTGTTGGAGTGCGAGCCCCAGGTCAGTCCGTTGTCGCGGCAGGTCTGGGCAACGCGCACCGAGCCTTGCATGGTCCAGAAATGGGGGTCGGCCAGCGGGATATCAACCGCGCCGAGTCTCAATGCGTGAGACAGCTGGCGCCAGTCGGTGGCGATCATGTTGGTTGCCGTCGGCAGTCCGGTGGCACGGCGGAACTCGGCCATGATCTCGCGGCCGGAGAAGCCGGCTTCGGCGCCGCAGGGGTCCTCGGCATAGGCAAGGATGCCGTGCATGTTCTTGCAGAGGCTGACCGCCTCATCGAGCGACCAGGCGCCGTTCGGATCAAGCGTGACGCGCGCATTGGGAAAACGCTTGGCGATCGCGGTGACGGCCTCGATCTCCTGCTCGCCGCGCAAGACGCCGCCCTTCAGCTTGAAATCGGCAAAGCCATAGTGATCGTGGGTCGCTTCCGCGAGCCGCACGATTGTCTCGGGCGTCATCGCTTCCTGATGGCGCAGGTTGAACCAATCCGGCTTGCCGCTCTCGCCTTCGACATAGGCGAGGCTCGTCTTGCGGCGGTCGCCGACGAAGAAGAGATAGCCGAGCGTCTCGACGCTCTTGCGCTGCTCACCCTCGCCGAGCAGCGCTGCGACTGGCAGGCCCAGATGTTGGCCGAGCAGGTCGAGCAGCGCGGATTCCACCGCTGTCACGGCGTGGATCATCACGCGCAGGTCAAAGGTCTGCTTGCCGCGGCCGCCGGCGTCACGGTCCGCAAAGGCGGTGCGGATGTCGGCGAGGATGTTGTTGAGGGCGCCGACCGTCTTTCCAACCACGAGATCGCGGGCGTCTTCCAGCGTCTTGCGGATCTTTTCGCCGCCCGGCACCTCGCCGACGCCGGTATGTCCGGAGTTGTCGGTGAGGATGACGATGTTGCGGGTGAAGAACGGCGCATGCGCGCCGCTCAGATTGAGGAGCATGCCGTCGCGGCCGGCGACCGGGATCACCTGCATCGACGTGACGATTGGCGCGCCGGAAATTCCGCTCTCGACCATCTTCTGCTCCTCCCTTTTGTCTTTCGTTATTCTGCTGCCTGTTGTGCCGATTGCGCGGCGGGCAGGTTTTGCACGAGCGCGGTGAGTTCCGCCATCTCCTGCTCGTTGAGATCAGTGAGCGGCGGACGGACCGGACCGGAGTCGCGGCCGATCACCTTCATGCCGGCCTTGATGATCGAGACCGCATAGCCCTTCTTGCGGTTGCGGATCGCGATCAGCGGCAGGATGAAGTTCTTCAGGCCTGCATTGATCGTCTCGTGATCGCGCTTGCGCACGGCTGCGTAGAACTTGGTCGCAAACTCCGGCACGAAGTTGAACACGGCCGATGAATAGGTGGTGACGCCCATGTCGAGATAGGGCAGGGCGAAGGTCTCGGCTGTCGGCAGGCCGCCGACATAGGTCAGGCGGTCGCCGAGCTTGGTGTAGACGCGGGTCATCAGCTCGATGTCGCCGATGCCGTCCTTGTAGCCGACGAGGTTCGGGCAGCGCTCGGCGAGGCGGGCGAGCGTGTCGGGCTGGAGGATGGCATTGTCGCGGTTGTAGACGATGACGCCGATCTTCACGGAAGCGCAGACCGCCTCGACATGGGCGGCGAGGCCGTCCTGCTCGGAATGGGTGAGATAGGGCGGCAGCAGCAACAGGCCGTCGGCGCCGGCCTTTTCCGCGCCGATCGCGATCTCGCGCGCGGTTGCGGTGCCGTAGCCGGTGCCGGCGAGCACGGGCACGCGGCCCTTGGTCTCGTCGACGGCGACCTTGACCACCTGCGGAACCTCGGCCGGCGTCAGCGAGAAGAACTCGCCGGTGCCGCCGGCGGCGAACAGGCCAGCGACGTCATAGCCGCACAGCCAGTCCATGTTGGCGCGGTACGTCGCCTCGTCGAAGGAGTAGTCCGCCTTGAACGGCGTGACGGGGAAGGACAGGAGGCCGGAGCCGATCTTCTGGGCCATCTCCTGCGGGGTCATCTTGCTCATGGGCGCTGCTCCCTCTGGGTTTTGAAGGCGGCGCGCGGACCTGCGCGCCGGATGTTTTGGAGGACGCGCGGTGTGGCGTCCGATGTCTCGGAGGTCGCGCTGTAGACGCGCGTCCATGGGCCGTTACTTAAGAGACCGTTCGATGCGCGTCCAAGCCAAATCCTATATCGAATGATACAAATTCAGCATCAATCTTCCATGGTCTCCGACGCGGCCAATTCGCCTGCGATTTTCACCAGTGCCGACAGCAGCGGGTTCTCGTCATCGCGCCGCCAGACCATGAAGAGCTCGACCGGAATGCGCGTGCGGAGTTTGAGCGGCCGCAGGCGGACGTCGGAGATCTTCAGGCTCGCGGCCGCCGCCGGCACGATGGCAAGCCCGAGCCCCGCGCGCACCATGGCGAGGATCGAGTGGATCTGGCTCAAGTGCTGGACATAGCGTGGCAGCACGTCGGCGCGGGTGAAGAGCGCGACCAGCAGGTCGTGGAAATAGCGGCTCTCATAGGGCGAATACATCACGAAGGGCTGGTCGTCGAAGTCCTTGATGGTGACGCTTTCGGCATTCGCCAGCGGGTGCTTCTTCGGGATCGCGGCGAGCAGGGGCTCGGCGACGACGCGGCGGCTCGCAAGCTCCGGCCGCGCGATCGGCGGCCGGAGCAGGCCGGCATCGATCTGGCCCGAAGCCAGCGCCTCGAACTGGTCGCCCGAGACCATCTCCTTCAGCGAGAAGTCGACTTCGGGGAGTTTTGCGCGGCAGGCGGCGACGAGCTCGGGCAGGAAGCCGTAGGCGGCCGCGGCCGTGAAACCGATCTTCACCGAGCCGGTCTTGCCGAGCGCGATGCGGCGGGCGACCTGCGAGGCGCTCTCCGCGAGCTTCAGAATACGCCGCGCTTCAGGCAGGAAGCTGCGTCCGGCCGGCGTCAGGCGCACCGAGCGGCTGGTGCGCTCCAGGAGCGGTGCGTCGATGATGTGCTCGAGCACCTGGATCTGCCGCGACAGCGGCGGCTGGGTCATGTTGAGCCGCGCGGCGGCGCGGCCGAAATGCAATTCCTCCGCCACGGTGACGAAGCAGCGGAGTTGGTTGAGGTCGAACATCGATACTGGCCTTAGATGGATAAGGCGTTTCCCCGGCACTTCTAGCATCGATGACCTCCGAAACAAAGACGGCGGCCGTGAAGCCGCCGTAAGTTGCCTGGTCTGCTCCGCTTTTGCCGGAGCGCTCAGGAGGAACGCTTGAGCACGACCCGCTGGATCTGGCCGACGACCACGAGATAGGCGAACGCTGCGACCAGCGCGTTGACGCCGACGAAGACGAGGGCGCCGTTGAACGAGCCGGTTGCGGCCACGATGTAGCCGATCACGATCGGGGTGGTGATCGAGGAGAGGTTGCCGAAGGTGTTGAACAGGCCGCCGGAAACGCCGCCGGCTTCCTTGGGCGAGGTGTCGGAGACGACCGCCCAGCCGAGTGCGCCGATGCCCTTGCCGAAGAAGGCGAGCGCCATGAAGCCGATCACCAGCGCCTGGCCATCGACATAGTTGCAGCCGATGATCGCCATCGACAGCAGCATGCCGCCGACGATCGGGATCTTGCGCGCCATGGTCAGCGAGCCCGTCTTGCGCAGGATCGCATCCGAGATGATGCCGCCGAGCACGCCGCCGATGAAGCCACACAAGGCCGGCAGCGTCGCGACGAATCCCGCCTGCAGGATCGACAGCCCACGCTCCTTGACGAGGTACACCGGGAACCAGGTCAGGAAGAAATAGGTCAGCGTGTTGATGCAGTACTGGCCGAGATAGACGCCGAGCATCATGCGGTTGGAGAGAAGCTGGCGGATGTGGTCCCATTTCGGGCCCGAGTCCGGTGCGCGCTCGTCTTTCAGATCGTCCTTGGGCGCGTCGAGATCGACCAGCGCGCCGCCTTCCCTGATGTAGTCGAACTCGGCCTCGTTGATGGAAGGGTGCTCCTTCGGGCCGTAGATGGTCTTGATCCAGACCAGGCCCATGACGACGCCGAGCGCGCCCATCACGAAGAACACGTAGCGCCAGCCGTAATCATGGGCGATCCAGCCCATCAGAGGCGCGAAGATCACGGTTGCGAAATACTGCCCGGAATTGAAGAAGGCCGATGCGGTGCCGCGCTCATTGCCCGGGAACCAGGCCGCCACGATGCGGGCGTTGGCAGGGAAGGAGGGCGCCTCCGCGATGCCGACCAGAAAGCGTAGCGCGAACAGCATGGCGACCGCGGTTCCAGCGCCGAGGAAGCCGACCCAGCCCTGCATCAGCGTGAACAGCGACCAGACGATGATGCTGAAGGCATAGACGATGCGCGAGCCGTAGCGATCGAGTAGCCAGCCGCCCGGCACCTGCGCGATCACATAGGACCAGCCGAAGGCCGAGAAGATGTAGCCCATGGCGACGGGATCGAGATGGAGCTCCTTGGAGAGTGCGGGACCTGCGATCGACAGCGTCGCGCGGTCGGCATAATTGACGGTGGTGACCAGGAACAACATGGTCACGATGAACAGCCTGACGCGGGACCTCTTCACGTCCGCTGCGGACACCACTGCGCTCATGCGCGCGCCTCCTCGAATTTGAATGTTTCCTCGAGAGGATTCCTAGAGTGGCGCCCACGAAAGTGCCAAGTTGAAGGGAGTATCGATTGATACCGTTTTTGGATTGATCGAACGGCAGGGCCGCGGAAACGAAGGCGTCGCGGGCGAGAGATCGTAGCCACACGCACTGCTGTCATTCCCGGCGAAAGCTACGCCTCGGCTTATCCGCGTTCGTCACGGCCTCTGGAATACTGGATCGTCCGCCCCAGTGCGCAAGTGCGCACAAAGGCGGACGATGACACCGAGAGTGTGCTTGCAGTGCGCCTACCGCTGCAGGCCTGGCAGCAACGGCGCCAGCAGGCCGCGGGTGAAGCCGGGAGGCACGGCGTCGAGGCCGAGCACGGTGCTTGCGGCAGGCAGGGCCGCGTCCGCCATCGCGGCGTGGCCCTCTGCGGACGGATGCACCGCGCCGCCATAGACGGCGGAGAGCACGCCCCAGGCGGCGTCGTGAATGTCGTTCGGCTGGCTCGCGGCGGGCAGGCCTTGCGGATAGGTCATTGCGGCGAAGTAGCTGTCATTGGCGTCGCGGATCCAGCGGGCGCGCGGCAGGTAGGCGCGATATTCGGAGGCGCCGCGGCCGCACAGCATCGGCTGGCTCGCAGCGGTGACGATGTCAGGGTTAAAGCTCTGGCCGTTCTCGGCAAAACAGGCGCGGTCGAATTCGGGGTCGGAGCCTGAATGCGCGCAGAAGCCATGGTCGGCGAACAAACCTTGGTGCGTATCGACGAAGGTCATGCGATCGGATTCGGGATCGCGGCACAGCGCGCCTTGCGTGCAGGTCGCGAGTCCCTTGAGCTGCGGCAGGAATTCGGTGTCGACATAGGTCGAGACCCGGGCGAGCCGCTGCGGATCGGCGTTGAAGGCCGGATGGATGTCGAAGCCGGCGCGGCCGCCACGGCACGGCACGCCGCCGTCCGCGAGCGCCGGATTGGCGTAGGAGACATAGACGACGTGCGAGAGGTCGCCGTCGACCAGCGGCTTCAGGGCCTCGCGCAGCTTGACGAAATTCCTGGGCAGCTCGCGCGCGAGCGCATCGCGTGAATCGTCGACACCAGCCATCACGCCGGAGCGCGTGAACAGCGCGCGTTCCGTCGCGGTGTCCACGATCACGTCGGCGACGAGGCCGGAGAAATAGACGTCGTTGGCGCCGATCGAGAGCAGCACGAGGTCAAGCCTGCGGTCCGGCTGGCGTTTCCTCGCCGCAGTGAGTGCCTCGCGCAACTCGGCCACTTGCGCATTGACGCTGGTTTGGCAGGTGCCGCTCTTGCCGGGCGGGCATTCGCGCGCACGCTGCGAGCCCAAGAGCCCGTCGCTGATGCTCGCGCCGGTGCAGGCGAGCGGCAGATAGGTCACGGCGATGTGGGGATAGCGGACCGCAAGCGCGAGCGCGGTGCGGCTCTGGTAGCTGTAGAGCGAGCGATGGCAGGCGGCGTTGAACCAGAGTGCGCCGTAGCGCTGCCAGTTGGCGAGCGTGTCCGGCGCCTCGCAGGCTCGCCCGCCCTTGAAGCCGGCGCGGCTCGGCCGGTAGTACTGTCCGCCGGAGGTGCCGAGATAGGAGCGGAAGCAGAAACCGTCGTCGGACAGCGCGATGGGGCGGTCCGGATTACCCTCGCCGGAGGCGATGCTGTCGCCTAAGCCCGCAACGAAGATGTCGCGGACCTGGATCTCGGTCTGGATGCGTTGGGTCGGGTCGGAGCCCGAGGAGACGTCGACGGTCGCCACCGTCTGCTTGCCGTAGCGGACGCGCAGGTTCACCGGCTCGGCGCAGTCGAAGGTCGAGGCCTGCGGCCCGTCGCCGTCGTCGAACGACCAGGCGCAGGTGGCGCCGACCGGCACGGCGCCGGTCAGGCGCACGGTCACCGGGTGGTCGATCGGGGTGATGTAGTTCTCTTTGACGTTGTCGCGGGTGCAGGGCTGGTTGACCCTGCCCTGGAGGTCGATGCAGAGGCGGTTGACCATGTTGCGGGCCCAGCCGCGGCCCTCGCTTTGCATCTCCAGCGACTGCTCGGCGGCGAGGATGCTGCGGTTGCGGGCGTTCTCGACGTGGAGAAGGAAGTCGCGCTCCTCCCGGAACAGGCGGAAGCGGTTGCGCACCTCCCAGGTGATCTGGAGGCTGCCGTCCTGCGCGGCAGCGCGTTCAGGCGGCAAAGCGCCTAACATCCCGGCAAGCAGGGCGCCGGCGAGGAAGGTGCGGAGGTTGGCTCGGATCATAGCCCGCGCTTTCAACGTCAAAGTTGAGGCGGAAATAAGAGAGGCTTCCTCGCCCCGCCTTCGACGTTTGTCTGACCGGTTTAGCTCTTGCCGTCCAGGGTTTTGCCTCCGTCTAGCGCTTGCTGGCCTGCCGCAGCGACCGTTCGCGCTCCATCTGCGTCACCTGCTTGGGCAGGTTGGCCTGCGCGCAGGCCTCAGCCAGCCGCCGGCGCTCCTGCCACGGCTCCACGACGTTCATCCAGAGTTCGCGCGCTCCCATGATGGAAATGGCGAGGCCGAACGGGATCATGAAATAGAGGATGCGGAAGACCAGGAGGGTCGCGAGCAACTGCTCGCGGCCGAATTCGGGGAGCGCTACCAGCATGGCGGCGTCGAATACGCCGATGCTGCCGGGGGCGTGGCTGGCAAAGCCCAGCAGCGTCGCCAGGATGAACACCACCGCGAGCGACATGAAATCGATCGGCGGGGTGGACGGCACCAGGAGGTACATCGCCATGGCGCAGAAGCCGAGATCGACCACGCCAATCAGGATCTGCACGAGCGTCAGCGGCGCCGACGGCAGCACCACCTTCCAGCCCTTCTGACCGAGCTCGCGGCGCTTCTCCCCCATCGACAGCCATACGAGGTAAGCGGTGATCGAGGCGAGGCCGCCAAAGGCGATCAGGCGGTTGATCGCGGAGGGGAGCTGGTCCATCGCGGACGCGGCATCGGGGTGGATCGCCATGCCGATCGACAGCACGAAGATGTTACCGAGCCAGAAGGTGAGTCCGGAGAGGAAGCAGATCTTTGCAACGTCGATCGCATTCAGCCCGTAGTCCGAATAGATCCGGAAGCGGATCGCCCCACCGGTGAAGACGGTCGCGCCGATGTTGTGGCCGATCGAATAGGAGGTGAAGCTGGACAGCGCTGCGATGCGGTAGGGGACGTGCTTCTTGCCGATCGTTCGCAGTGCGAAGAAGTCGTAGAAGGTCAGCGTACAGAAAGCGAAAAAGACGCAGAGCGCCGCAAGGCCGATGTTGCCGCGGGGGATCTCGGTTAACGCGGTCAGGATGACGCCGGTGTCGATGCCCTTGAGGGTGCGCACCAGCGTGGTGATCGCGAAGGCGATGATCATGACGCTCGCGGCAATGCCGAGCCGACGCCAACCGATCCATCTCTTGAAGCCGCGTTTCATCGCGGGCAGCACGTCCTGCATTCATCCTCCCGGCGGGGCACACTTAACCATAAAGCCTACCCAATCGAGCTGGGAGCTGATCGAGTGCGATCGCGCCCGAAGGTTGGCACTGATCGCAAGGCATATCCTAGTTCCTTAAGGCAAAAACAGCGCTTTGTGCAGCCCTTGACAACGGAAGCTTCTGCGCTGGGATAGCCCTTTTTGTCATACGTCCTACACATTGCCGCGCGTTAAGGATTACGAGTCGCGACATTGCCGTATCGTTGCCAGCATTTTGCCAAACCGCAGCGCGGTTCGCCTTGTTCCAGCTCAAGGTTTTCAATCCCTTCGGAACGTCCCTCGTGTGTCTCGGTTAGCGCCGTATCAACAACCGAACACGGCGCGATGGCGGCCTGTACGCACGCAGGCGGGCGCCGCTCTGTTCCCGAAGCGCAAGGATTGGAACGATGGGACTGTTCACCAAGGACATCAAGAGCATGAACGACCTGTTCGTGCATCAATTGCAGGACATCTATTACGCCGAGCAGCAGCTCACCAAGGCGCTGCCGAAAATGGCAAATAAGGCGACCGATCCGCAGTTGAAGCAGGGCTTTTTGACGCACCTCGATGAAACCAAGCAGCATGTGAAGCGGCTGGAAGAGGTGTTCAAGATGCATGGCGTCGAGGTGAAGGCGATCGATTGCCCGGCGATCGACGGCATCATCGAGGAAGCCAATGACACCGCCGGCGAGGTCGCAGACAAGGCGGTGCTGGATGCGGCCCTCATCAATGCCGCGCAGGCCGCCGAGCACTACGAGATCGTCCGCTACGGCAGCCTGATCGCCTGGGCCAAGCAGCTCGGCCGCAATGACTGCGCGGCGGTGCT
Source organism: Bradyrhizobium sp. UFLA05-108 (assembly GCF_059803455.1). Taxonomy (NCBI): domain Bacteria; kingdom Pseudomonadati; phylum Pseudomonadota; class Alphaproteobacteria; order Hyphomicrobiales; family Nitrobacteraceae; genus Bradyrhizobium; species Bradyrhizobium sp. UFLA05-108. The sequence continues at coordinate 20,757 of NZ_JBANAZ010000044.1, forward strand.
CGCCAAGACGCTGGAGGAAGAGAAGGCGACCGACAAGAAGCTGACCATGATCGCCGAGACCAAGGTGAACCTGCGCGCGGCGAGCTAGGCCCACGTCGTCGCGACAGCGCCGCAGAAGTCGAGCGCGGCGTTTTCGCGAGATGTCTCCCCGCGAGGGCGAGGGCGGGGGATCCAGTATGCCGCGGCGCCTCAGTATACCGCACCGCCTCTGGAATACCGGATCGCCCGCCCCAGTGCGCAAGCGCGCATAAAGGCGGGCGATGACACCGAGAGGTGGCGAATTCGTTCCTCAAGCGAATAACTCAGCATTCATAATTCGACCTGTATCGAATCATGCTTGGGGCTAGACCTGTATCCTTCGCATGGGGCTGCAATCGGGATGGCAGCATGCGGACCAATATAGCCCATACCAATATCGACTACGCGTCCTCGGGAAACACGCAGCGCTCGCGCCTTGCCACCTCGCTGACACTCGCGGCTATGAGTCTTGGCTATGGCGTGGTGCAGCTCGACGTCACCATCGTCAACACCGCGCTTCATGCCATGGGTACCGCGCTTGGCGGCGGGGTCGCCGAGCTGCAATGGGTGGTGAGCGCCTACACCATCGCCTTTGCCGCCTTCATCCTGACCGCCGGCGCGCTCGGCGATCGCGTCGGCGCCAAGCGCGTCTTCATGGCGGGTTTCGCCCTCTTCACCGCGGCCTCGCTCGCCTGCGCGCTGTCGCCGAATGCCATCGTCCTGATCGGCGCGCGGCTGATCCAGGGATTGGCGGCGGCGATCTTGGTGCCGAATTCGCTAGCCCTGCTCAACCACGCTTATCCGGACGAGAAGCAGCGCGGCCGCGCCGTCGCGGTCTGGGCCGCAGGCGCCAGCCTTGCCTTAACCGCAGGGCCGTTCGTCGGCGGCGGCCTGATCACGCTGGTCGGCTGGCGGGCGATCTTCCTGGTCAACCTGCCGATCGGGCTGGTCGGCCTCTGGCTGACCTGGCGCTACACCGATGAGACCACGCGCTCGCTCGCGCGCGAGATCGATCTGCCCGGCCAGTGCGCGGCAATCGGCGCGTTAGGCGCGCTCGCCGGCGCGATCATCGAAGGCGGCGCGAAGGGCTGGTCGCATCCTGCCGTGATCGCGGCCTTCGTCGCGGCCGCCGTCCTGGCCGTGCTGTTCGTCTGGCGCGAGCAGCGCACGGCGCAGCCGATGCTGCCGCTGTCGCTGTTTGGCAACCGCATGTTCGCGCTGACCTCACTCGTGGGCCTGCTCGTGAACGTCGCGATCTACGGCCTGATCTTCGTGCTCAGCCTCTACTTCCAGGAGGTCAACGGACTGTCGGCCTGGTGGACCGGGCTTGCCTTCGTCCCGATGATGGGCGCGGTGCTGCCGGTGAATCTGCTGGCGCCGCGCATTTCCGAGCGCATCGGAGCCTGCAGGACCATGATCGTGGGCGCGGGCGTCTCGGCGCTGGGCTGCCTCGGCATGCTCGGCATGACTCCCGACACCAGCTATTGGGCGATCGCCGTGCAGATGATCGCGATCAGCGGCGGCCTCGGCCTTTTGGTGCCACCCCTGACCTCGACGCTGCTCGGCAGCGTTGAGAAGGCCCGCTCGGGCATCGCGGCCGGCGTGCTCAATGCGACCCGGCAGACCGGCAGCGTGCTCGGCGTTGCGCTGTTCGGCTCACTGGTTGCGGGGAACTTCATGACCGGCCTGCACGCTTCGCTGATCATTGCGGCAACTGTCCTGCTGCTGGCCGCGACGGCGATATGGCATAGCGCGGCAGCCGATGGTTAACCCTGAGTATGCTGCCTGCGCTCACAGCTTTCGTTCACCATGAGCCGAACCGGCATGTAGCCGGTTACCGACTGTCCATCTCTCGTCTCTTTAATGCAGGTGCCGAAAATGGACCTGCGATATGTACCAAGTTCTTTACTGTCTGACGGATCAGCATGACTGGGGCCTGGTCGCGCTGGGCGGCGCGGTCTGCTTGCTCGCCAGCGCGGCGGCGATCAGCCTGTTTCATCGGGCGCGCGCCACACAGGGCTCTGCGCGTCTGGTCTGGCTTGCGCTCGACGCCATCGTCAGCGGTTGCGGCATCTGGGCAACGCATTTCATCGCGATGCTGGCCTACGGGCCGGGCGCCGGTGCGGCCTACAACATTCCCGTGACGGTCCTGTCGCTGATCTTCGCGATCTCCGTGACCTTCGTGGGCCTGAGCATCGCGGCGTCATCGACGCGCACGCCATGGATACTTCTCGGCGGTGCCATCGTCGGCGGCGGCGTCGCGGCCATGCACTATACTGGCATGGCGGCGCTGGAGATGCCCGCGCACGTCGGCTGGGTGAGCGGCACGGTGACCGCCTCGATTCTGTTCGGAATCGTGTTCGGCGCGGCTGCCATCTATGTCGCGGCGCGGCGCGATGACCTCTCGCATGCTCTGAGCGCCACCGGCTTGCTCACGCTCGCCATCGTCTCGCATCACTTCACGGCGATGGGCGCCGTCGAGCTGACGCCGGATCCGACGCTCGCCACCAGCGGGTTGTCGATTGCGCCGGCGACGCTCTCCTTGCTCACCGCGAGCGCCGCGGCCGCCATCATCGCCATCGCACTCGTCGCCGCGATCCTCGATCGCCGCGCCAAGGGCCAATTGGGGCGCCAGCAGGTCGTGCTCGACACCGCGCTCGAGAACATGTCGCAGGGGCTGTGCATGTTCGACGGGGACGGCAGGATCCTGCTATTCAACGAGCATTATGCCTCGATGATGGGCCGGACCGGCATGACGTTGATCGGGCGTACGCTGCTCGAGGTCCTCGTGGAACAGAGGGCGATGGGCAAGTGGGAGGGCAACCCGGAGGAGTTTTTCGGCCGGCTGGTCGCCGACGCCCGCGAAAGCCGCGGCACCACCATGATCGTCAATCGCTTTGGCCGCTCGATCCGCGTCGTCAACCAGCCGATGCAGGGCGGCGGCTGGGTCGCGACCTTCGAGGATATCACCGAATGGCTGGCGGCGCAGGAGAAGATCTCCCACATGGCGCGCCACGACGCGCTGACCAATCTGCCGAACCGCGTGCTGTTCCACGAGCAGCTCGAGCAGGGCCTGCGCCTCGCCAGGCCCGGCGACCAGCTCGCGGTGCTTTGTCTCGACCTCGATCACTTCAAGGACATCAACGATTCACTCGGGCATCCGATCGGTGACGCGCTGCTCAAGGAGGTCGGCCGCAGGTTAGCTGCCTGCGCCGGCGAGAGAGACACCGTGGCGCGGCTCGGCGGTGACGAGTTCGCCGTGGTCCAGCTCGGTAAGGAGGAGGCGGCGGCGACCGCGCTCGCCGGACGCCTGGTCGAGGTGATTTCCGCGCCCTATGAGATCGCCGACCATCAGATCATCATCGGCGTGTCGATCGGCATCTCGCTGTCGCCACAGGACGGCAGCAATCCGGACGAGCTGTTGAAGAACGCCGACCTCGCGCTGTACCGCGCCAAGGCCGATGGCCGCGGTACCTATCGCTTCTTCGAGACCGGCATGGATGCCCGCGCGCAGGCGCGGCGGCTGCTCGAAATGGATTTGCGGGCGGCGCTAAGCAGGAACGAGTTCGAGGTCCACTACCAGCCGATCCGCGACGTTGCCAGGGACCGCGTCGTGGCCTTCGAGGCACTGAGCCGATGGAATCACCCGCAGCGCGGCCTGATCTCGCCGGCCGCCTTCATTCCGCTCGCGGAAGAGACCGGCCTGATCGTGCAACTCGGCGAGCAGGTGCTGCGCAACGCCTGCGCCGATGCGGCCACCTGGCCCGAGGAAATCTGCGTCGCCGTCAACCTGTCGCCGGTGCAGTTCAAGAACCCGAACCTGGTCGCTTCGGTGACCGAGGCGCTGACCGCCTCGGGGCTTGCTGCCGGGCGCCTCGAGCTCGAGATCACTGAATCCGTGCTGCTCCAGAACAGCGAGGCAACGCTTGCGATCCTGCATGAACTACGCGCGCAGGGCGTGCGGATCTCGCTCGACGATTTCGGCACCGGCTATTCCTCGCTCAGCTACTTGCGCAGCTTCCCTTTCGACAAGATCAAGATCGACCGCTCCTTCGTGTCCGAGCTCTCGACGCGCGAGGATTCCATGGCAATCGTCCGTGCCGTCACCGGCCTCGGGCGCAGCCTCGGGATCGCGACCACGGCGGAGGGCGTCGAGAACGATGCGCAGCTCGAGCTCCTGCGGCGCGAGGGCTGTACCCAGGCGCAAGGCTATCTGTTCAGCGCGCCGCGGCCGGCGTCCGAGGTTGCGATGATGCTGGCGAAGCCCCGCCTGCGTGCCTCAGCCTGAACGTCAGGCCTTGCGGAGCGCGAAATGCGCGCCGCAGAACGCCATCACTGCGCCGAGGCACAGTGCGGCAAGGCCTGCAAGCACGCCGGAGATGGTCGGGATCGGGCTGGGTGCGGAGGCCGCCTGTCCGGCGCCGGCGAGCAAGAGCACGCCGACCGCGATCAGGAACTGCCGCATCCTTTGCGGGATCTGGCCCGAAACGGCGCTCTGCATCAGTGTCGCGGTGAAGTAGCCGCCCGAAAAGCCGACGGTGGCGATCAGCCACCACGCGATCGCCGCACCCGCGGGCATGAACTCATGCGTGTCCGAGCGCCAGAGCCCGCCGAGGTCGAGCCCGTAGCGCGCGCCCAGCATATGCACCGCGAGCGCGAGCAGCACGCCCGAGATCATCGCGCCGCCGAGAATCAGGTGACGGGGAAAAAAGATCGTCTCAGCCATGCCTGGTTTGTAGAATGGGCGAGGGGGGCGTGCAAGCCGATCAGGCCGAGCGCAGAGTTGATAAAGGTCGACGAGATGTCCGAGCTACAGGCCGTCGCGCAAGTCGTGAGCGAGCAAGTCACGAGCTACGCCTACAAGGCGTCGCTGATCGGCTCGGCGCACCGCTTCGAGCTGACGGATGAGGGCCTGTCGTGGCAGATCGCCGGCCGCTCCGGCCTGTGGCGCTATGGCGAGATCTCGGCGATCCGGCTGTCGTACCGACCCGTCTCGATGCAGCAGCACCGGTTTCGCGCCGATCTCCGCCATGCAGATGGCGGCCGCATCGCGATCCTGTCGACGACCTGGCAGACCGCGGCGCTGATGGCGGCGCAGGATCACGGCTTTCGCGATTTCATCGTCGCGCTGCACGCGCACATGGCAAAAGCGGGTAGCCGCGCCAAGCTGACCGCGGGCCTCGGGCGCACCGCCTACACGGCGGCGCTCGCGCTTCTGGCGATGCTGGCGGTGGCGATGGCCGGGCTTCTCATCCGCGCGATCGCGACCGGCGAATGGACGGGCGCGCTGTTCATCGTCGGCTTCGCCGCGCTGTTCACCTGGCAGATCGGCGGCTTCATCCGCCGCAACCAGCCGCGCAGCTACGGCTTTGACCGGTTGCCGGAGGCGCTGCTGCCGTAGCGGCGGCTGCAATCGCCGGTCATCAAACGTGACTTCGCGGAATCGGGCCCATGTCGCATTCTCATCGTCATGGACCGCAGCAGCCGAATGCCGACAGCGGACGAGATCGCCGCAATCAATGCCACGCATCTGATCGAGACGCCGCTTCGGCCAGCCGACCTGCTGTTCCTGTTCGGCACCCGCGAGGACGTCGCGCTGCGCGCCGGCACCGCGGCCCGGCTTTGGCGCGACGGCTATTTCCGCTGGTCGATCGTCAGCGGAGGAGTGACGCCGGGCTCGGAGCAATCCGAGTGCAAGCTCATCAAGGCCGCGATGGTCGAAGCCGGCATTCCGGCGGGCCGCATCCTCGAAGAGCACCGGGCGATGAATACGGGGGAGAACGTCGTCTTCTCGCTGCCGGTCATCGATGCTGCGCTCGGGCTGCAAAATATTCGCAGCGTGATCTGCCTCGGCAACACCTGGACGGCGCGTCGCTATCCCATGACGCTGCATCGGCACTGGCCGGAGGTGACGAAGATGCTTCTGACGGTCGATAGTTTTGCGACGCCGCGCGGGCTCTGGCACACCGATGCCGAGTTGCGCCGCCGCGTCCTGCATGAATGGGACAAGATCGAACCGTACAAGGCGAAGGGGTTCATTGCGGAGTGGCCGGTGACGTGAGAGGCCGGCGCGCTACTCCGTCGAATCAAAGTCCTCTTCCTTCGAGCGCAGCATCGCCGAGAGCGTGCGCAGGCCCGCGTCGAGCTGCTCGAAACTTGGTGCGCCAAGCGCCAGGCGGACAGCGTTGGGGGCATGCCCGTTGGCGATCGCGAACGTTGTGGACGGCGTCAGCGCGATGTCGCGGCGGCCGGCCGCGGCGACCAGCGTCTGCGAGCGCCAATGCGACGGCAGCGACAGCCACAGATGATAGGCCTTCGGATCGGCCTGGATATCGAAGCCGGCGAGGCGCTGCGCCGCCAGGTGCTGGCGTTTGCCCGCATCGATGCGTTTGAGGCGCGACAATTCGGCCGCGGTGCCGTCGGCCATCAGCCGCTGCCCGGCCGCGAAGGCATAGCCGGATGCGGTCCAGCCGCCCGAGCGCACCGAGGCCAGCACGCTTTCACGCAAATGCGGGGGGGCGACGATGAAGCCGAGCGCTAGCCCCGGCGCGACCTTCTTCGACAGGCTGTCGAGCACGAGGCAACGGTCCGGCGCGAGCGCGGCGAGCGGCACCTCGTCGGCGAGGAAGCTGTAGACGGTGTCCTCGATGATTGGCAGGTCGAGCTTCTCGGCGGCGCGCAGCACGTCGTTGCGGCGGCCGAGCGGCATGGTGATGCCGAGCGGGTTCTGCATCGTCGGCTGCAGATAGAGCGCGGCAAGATTCGCCTCGCGATGCGCTTTCTGGATCGCGTCCGGACGCACGCCGTGCTCGTCCATCGCGAGCGGCACCAGCGTGATGCCGAGGCGTGCGGCGATGCCCTTGATGAAGGGATAGGTCAGCGCCTCGACGCCGCAGCGTCCGCCCGCAGGCACGAGTGCGGCAAGCGCGGCGGCAATGCATTGCCGTCCGTTCGAGGTGAAGACGAGATGGTCGGCGTTCGGCGCCCAGCCCTTGCGTGCGAGGTATGATGCGGAAATGCTCCGAGCTGCCTGCGTGCCGGTGCTGGTCGCAGGCCGCAGCGCGACCTCGAGCGCCTCGGGGCGCTCGAGACCGGCGAGGCTCTTTGCGATCATCGCCGATTGCTGCGGCAGCAACGGATAGTTGAACTCGAAGTCGATCCGCGCGCCGCGCGGCTCGGCGGGAGCTGCGACGCCGCGCCGCGCCTCGCCGGAGATGAACGTGCCGCGGCCGACCTCGCCGACGACGAGCCCGCGACGCAGCAGCTCCGTATAAACACGGCTAGCGGTCGAGACCGCAATGCCACGCTCATAGGCGAAATTGCGCTGCGGCGGCAGGCGGTCGCCCGGCTTTAACGTCCCGTTAGTGATGTCGGCGGCAACGGCATCGGCCAGCTTCACGTACTCGAACTTCGACATTATTGCACCGAGAGCAATGTTTCACTTGCACCGAGAATTGTACTGGAGCATTTTGGTTCCATCAAGTCCCGCGATTGAACCCCGGCTGCGCGAGCAATCCGAGGGCAATGAAGGAGCAGGCGCCGACCGGCGTCTGTGCCAGCGGCATCGCTTTCGCCGCACGGGACGATTGCCGGAGAAGAAACATGACCACCATCTCGCAAACTGCCGGGCAGCCTCTGAGCCCACCCTCGTCACGCGGATTCTTCCGCTCCCTCGTCAACGGCGCCGCTGCGCTGCTCGACTTCCTGGAGCGTCGCGCCGCCGTCAAGACGCTGAACGAACTCGACGACCGCGCGTTGCGCGACATCGGGATCACGCGCTCGCAGATCGAGGATGCGGTTTACGGGCAGGTGAAAGCCGAGCTGGCGCGCTACCTGTAACCAACTGCGGGGTCAGGCGACTGCGGCCCGTCCCCATGCTCCGCCAAAAGCTCGATCGTCCTCGGAACGGTCGGGCTTGCGGCGTGGCCTCGTTGAGGCGCCGTGTGCGCGCCGGTGTCGACGGTCGAGACGTCGCATGTGCGTGGCGACCTTGTCGACGAGTGCCGCGATCCGTGCTGACGCCTGCTTGACGACGAACAGGATCGTCGTGACTCGGCTCAGCACGCCAAGCAGGAACAGCACCGAGAAGACGTCGAGATAAGCGAGGAGATCGCCGACCAGCATCAGCTCGGGCGGGATCGGGATCCTGTGGTAGTAGGCCAGAACCAGAATGACGACGGGGATAAAGGCGATCACCTGCCGCACTGTCAGCCTGTCCAGAGCCGCGGCCAATTGCACGACCAGCACCTCCCAGAGCGCATCGCCGATCGCGAGCGGGACTTCGTAACTCCATTTGCGCCACCAGTCCCGCATGCAATTGCTCCGAGGTGTTTATCTGAGCAGAAGCTAGTGCCGGACCACCAGCACCGAGCATTTGGCGTAACGCACGACGTGCCCGGCATTTGAGCCAAGGAAATAGGTCCGCATCGCCGGACGGTGCGAAGTCATGACGATGAGGTCGGCCTTCATGTGCGCCGCTTCCTCCAGGATCTCGTGATAGATACCGCCCTGGCGTACCACGCTGGAGATACGCGGGGCGTCGATGCCGGACTCGCGTGCGACGATGGCGAGTGCTTCCTCGGAGGTCTGGCGCTGCTGCTCGTCGAAATCGGCCGGCACGTATTCGGCCAGCATCACCGGCGTCATCGGCAGCACGTTGAGTAGGCGCACCGTGCCGTTCCAGGTCTGCGACAGCGTGGCAGCCGTCGCGATCGCAGGTTTTGCGAGGTCGGTGTCGGCGAGATCGATGGGCACGAGAATGGACTTGAACATCTGCGCCTCCCTGTCTTTCAACGACCCGGGACGGCGCCCTGTCGCCCCTAAGCCTGCTTCAGCAACTTGGGGCTGACGAACAGCACCAGCTTCCCGCGGCGGTACGCTACGTCACCCCAATCCTTGACGTCAAAGTCGAAGACCGCAAGCCCCGCCGTCGGCAGGTTGTGGGCGAGCGCCTTGCGGCCGGCCTCGTCGCCGCCGCTGCCCATCAGCATCAACGCAACTTCATGCATGCCGGGATTGTGACCGACCAGCATCAGGTTTTTCGGCGAGGCGGGAATGGTTGCGGTGCGAATGGTTTCCAGGAGTTGTGCAGGGTCGGCGCCATAGAGTTCCGGCAGCAATTCGACCTGGGGCTCCGCGACACGGTTTTTCATGCTCTCCCAGGCGACGTCCCAGGTCTGCCTGGCCCGGACGGCCGGTGACACCAGCACGGTATTGGGGAACGGCGGATGATGGGCAATCCAGTCGCCCATATGGGCTGCATCCCGATGGCCGCGGTCGTCGAGGCGGCGGTCCTGGTCACGGCCGCTCGGTGCGTCAGTCTCGGTCTTGGCGTGACGCAGCAGCATCAAACGGCGCATGGCATTCTCGAATCATTTCGGTCTTATTTAATCTACAGGCAATGGTTCAGGACAAGGTGACAAGCGCCTGACCGGTGCCTTAAGAAAACGACATGAGCGAGACTTACACAAGCATGTCCCAGCAAGAAGCCGGCTTTCGCGAGCGGCTGACGTTCGATCTCGACGCCGATATCTGCGTCATCGGCGCGGGGCTCGCCGGGCTCACGGTCGCACTGGAGGCGGCTCGGCTCGGGGCCAGCGTGGCGGTGCTGGAGGGGCGGCATGTCGGCTGGAACGCCTCCGGCAACCAGCTCGGCACCGTGATGCCGGGTTTTGCGCTGCCGCTCGCCGACCTGATCGAGCGCGTTGGTTTCGAGGACGCGCGCGAGCTCTGGGCGCTGTCGAAGGAGGGCGCCGAGTTCGTGCGCGCCAACGCCACCGAAGCGGCGATGCCAGGGATCGGCGTGACCGGCGGCGTGCTCGAGGTCTCCAATGTCGATGCCGGCGACCGGCTGATCAGCCGGCTCCAGATGCTGAACGAGGATTTCGACACCGAGGCCGAGGGCTGGCAGGCTAACCGCGTGCGCGCGGTGCTCAGCACCGACCGCTATTTCCACGGTGTCTATTATCCGAGGGCGTTCCAGGTCGATGGTCGAAAATATGTCCACGGGCTCGCGGCCTTGGCGCGGCGGGCCGGCGCGCGCATCTTCGAGGAAACGCCGGTCGTCAGCATCGATCATTCCGGCATCCGCAAGCGCATCGTGACGCCGTCGGCGCGCCTGCGCGCCACGCATATCGTGCTCGCTGGCAACATCCATCTCGGCGCGCCGCTGAAGCGCCTGTCAGACACGCTGCTGCCGGTCTGGCGCTATGCCGGAATCACCGCACCGCTCGGCGAGCGCCTCTCCGAAATCCTCGCCTTCAAGGGATCGGTGATGGATACCGACGGCATCGATCATTTCCGCGTCGTCGATGGCGACCGCTTGATGTGGGAAAGTCCGGAAACGACATGGGCCGCGAGTCCGCAACGCTTCGCCGGCGCCATCAAGCGCCGGATCCGCACGATCTTTCCTGATCTCGGCGAGGTCGAGATCGCCGAGATGTTTGGCGGGGCAACCGGCCAGACCGTGCACGGCATGCCGCAGATCGGGCAGCTCCGCAAAGGCCTGTGGGTGGCAAGCGGCTTCGGCCGCCAAGGCATGAATACCTCGGCCATGGCCGGTCAGATCATTGTCCGCAGCATCCTCCGGGGCGACGAGCGCTGGCGCCTGTTCTCGCCCTTCGATCTGGTCTGGGCGGGTGGGATCACGGGGCGGGCGGCCGGCCAATTGATCGGGCTCTGGGGCAGGGCGAGCTCGGCCGCGGCCGGCTCGCTCGCCCGTTACCGCGAGCGAGGGCGGGTCAAGGAGCGGGAACGCGAGGCGAAGCTGGCTCGGGCCAACCGGGCCGCCGGCACGGGCCCGCGGCGCCCGCCGCCCGGCGCGGTGCGCCCGGTTCGGCCCTCGCCACGGCCGGAACCGGTGCCGCATGCCGAGGAAGCCGAGCCGCAGGAGCAGGGCGTCTCGCAATAATTTGAGAAAAAACTCCGCCTGACGGTGTAACGTCGCGCGTTCAAGCCCGTATCTCAGCGCGTGGACAGATGAACAGTTCCCTCGCACGGAGAAAGAGATGTTTGACCGCCGCATCCTGTTGACGTTCGTCGCCGGCCTGTTCGGCCTGACGGCGTTCCGCTGGCTGAGAGCGACCCCGGCCAAGGCTGGAGAGAAGGCCGCGGAGAAATTCGAGATCGAGAAGACGGAGGCCGAGTGGCGTGCCCAGCTCACGCCGCAGCAATATGAGATTCTGCGTAACCAGGGCACCGAACGGCCCGGTTCCAGCCCGCTGCTGAAGGAACATCGCAAGGGCGTCTTCGCCTGCGCCGGCTGCGACCTGCCGTTGTTCGCCTCCGACACCAAGTTCGAGAGCGGCACCGGCTGGCCAAGCTTCTACCAGCCGATCGAGGGCAATGTCGGCAAGACCGAGGACCGGACCTTCGGCATGGTTCGCACCGAGGTGCATTGCCGTCGCTGCGGCGGCCATCTCGGCCACGTCTTCGACGATGGCCCAAAGCCGACCGGATTGCGCTACTGCATCGACGGTTTTGGGCTCGTTTTCCACCCCGCGGCAGCGTCCGCGACGTAAGGGTAAGGCCGGCAATTGTTGCCGCCCCGGCAATTGTGCCCCGGTCTCACGGCCGGGGCATGTGTATTTAAGGCATTGATTTTATTCAGATACCCGCATTGGCATAGGCCTTGCGACGTCTCCATTCGATTGCGGCCAAGGGTCGGCCGGCCGCCGAGATCGATTTTGGAGACAAAGTTATGGGTATCTTCGATGCAATGAACACCTCGGTGGGTGGCCTGCAGGCGCAGTCCTACGCGCTTCAGAACATTTCCGGCAACATCGCGAACTCATCCACCACTGGCTACAAGGGCATCGGAACCAGCTTCGAGGATCTCATTCCCGACGCCGAGGTGCCCAGCAAGCAGGTCGCGGGCGGCGTCACCGCGCACGCGCAGGCGACCATCACGACGCAGGGCACGATCTCCTCGTCCAGCGTCGCCACCAACATGGCGATCACCGGCGACGGTTTCTTCTCGGTGCAGAAGGCGAGCGGCGTCGTCGACAACGTGCCGGTGTTCGACGGCGTCAACTACTATACTCGCCGCGGTGACTTCCAGGTCAATGCCAACGGCAATCTCGTCAACGGTGCCGGCTACTACCTGATGGGCGTCGCGGTCGACCCGAAGACCGGCAACGCGCTCGGCAACGTGCCGACGGTGCTGCAATTCCAGAACAACTTCGTCCCGGCGCAGGCAACCACCTCAATCCAATATGCAGCGAACCTGCCAACCCAGCCGAACACCTTGGCGAGCTCGACGGCGACGAGCGGCTCCCTCGTGGCCTATGGTGGCCTCAATCCGTCCGACTTCGTGTCGAGCCCGTTGCCCTATGTCGATGCGACGATCTCCGGCACGGCCGTCAACAACAAGGCTGCTGCTCCCATCACCTCCGCAACGAAGCTGTCGGGCGCCGCGGGTAGCGACTCCTTGACGACGGACTTCGCCGCTGGCGACACTATCGTGGTCGACGGCACCACGATCACCATTACCGCGGCCGGCACTGGCCTGCAGGATTCGACCCACGTCCGCGCGGACGATACCGTCGGTGATCTGCTCTCGGCGATCGGCGGGATCACCGGCGTGGCACCGACGATCAGCGGCGGCGCCATCACGCTTCACACCGGCGCCATGCTGGACCTCACCGTCACGAGCACGCCGTCGGCCGACCTTTCCGCGCTCGGTTTCAGCTCGGTATCGCAGGCCCGCGGCACCGGCAACAGCGTCGTGACTAGCAACGACGTTGCGACCTTCACCAAGGAGTCCATCAGCGGCGGCGCGGTGACCGCGTACAATGCTTCCGGCACGCCGGTGAACCTGCAATTGCGATGGGGCAAGGTCGACAGCGCCTCACTCGGCGCCGGGCACACCGACACTTGGAACCTGTTCTATCAGTCGGACGCCAATGCGACCGGCACGCAGACGGCATGGATCAACACCGGCACCAATTTCACCTTTGCCAGCGACGGCTCGCTCACCTCCCCGAGCGGTTCGGGCATCACCATCCCCAACGTCACCGTCGGCGGCCAGTCGCTGGGCTCGGTCGCCTTCAACATCTCCTCCGGCGGACTGACGCAATATGCCAGCACCAGCGGCGCCGTCACCATCAACACCATCACGCAGAACGGCTACGCCGCCGGCCAGCTCCGCTCAGTCGCCGTCAACAACAACGGCATCGTGGTCGGCACCTTCTCCAACGGCCAGAACCTCGATCTCGCCGCGGTGACGTTGTCGCACTTCAACGGCACCAACTACCTGAAGGCGATGGACGGCGGCGCCTACGCCGTCACCGACCAGTCGGGCCCGGCGATCGATGGCGCTTCCGGCAGCATCAGCGGCTCGTCGCTCGAGGGATCGAACACCGACATCGCCGACGAATTCACCAAGCTGATCGTGACCCAGCAGGCCTATTCGGCCAACACCAAGGTCATCACGACGGCGAACTCGATGGTGCAGGATCTCCTGAACGTGTTGCGCTGATCAGCGCTGACGCAGCGTAACCAGAGGCGGGCAGTAACATGGGTTTGAGTTCATCCCTCGCCAGCGCAATGAGCGGCCTGCGTGCCAACCAGGCCGCGCTTTCGATCGTCTCCTCGAACGTCGCCAATTCGCAGACGCCGGGTTACGTCGCCCAGTCTCCGAATCAGATCGAGGTCACCACCGGCAATTTCGGCTCGACGGTGACGACCACCGGCGTCAGCCGCGACCTCGATGCCTACGTGCAGGGCCAGCTCCGCACCGAGACCGGCGGCGGCGGCTATGCCGACCAGATGGCCAACATCCTGAAGCAGCTTCAGAATGTCTACGGCAACCCCGGCGGCAGCGGCACGCTCGAGACCGCGCTGAACGATTTCACGAGCTCGCTGCAGGCGTTGTCGACGAGCGCAGGCGCGTCGTCGGCGCAGACCGTCGCGGTTGCCGCCGCGCAGTCGCTGGCGCAGCAGCTCAATCTCACGACCAAGGGCATCCAGTCGCTGCGCAGCAATGCCGAGCAGGATCTCGGCACCTCGGCGCAGCAGGCCAACGCGGCGATGCAGCAGATCGCCGACATCAATACCAAGCTGCAAGGCCTGAGCTCGAGCGATCCGTCGGCCGCGACGCTGATGGATCAGCGCGACCAGGCGATCAACACCCTGTCGAAATATGTCGACGTCCGCGTCGTCACCGACGGATCGAACCAGGCCAACGTCTACACCAACACCGGTATCCAGCTCGTCGGCGCGGGGCTGGCCTCGAAGTTCACCTTCTCGTCCGCGGGCGCGCTGACGGCGAACTCGCTCTATGACAGCAATCCGGCCAAATCCGGCGTCGGCGCGTTCAACATCTCGCTGCCGAATGGCTCGTCGATCGACGTCGTCGCCAACAACGTGGTGTCGTCGGGACAGATCGCCGCCGATCTCAAGCTGCGCGACCAGACGCTGGTGCAGGCGCAGACCCAGGTCGACCAGCTCGCTGCGACGATGGCGAGCGCCATGTCCGACAAGACCACGGCCGGCACGGCCGTCGCCGGCCCGCCGTCCGGCTTCACGGTCGACATTTCCAATACGGCGCCTGGCAATTCGGTCAACCTGACCTACACCGACACCGCGACCAACACCCAGCGCCAGATCACGATCGTCAACGTGACCGATCCGGCGGCGCTGCCGTTGCAAAATGCCACCAATGCCAATCCGCTCAAAGTCGGCGTCGACTTCTCCGCGCCGATGGCCACGATCCTGTCCACGCTCAACACCGCGCTCGCCGGCAGCGCACATCTGTCGTTTGCAGGCTCCGGCACGACGCTCCAGATCACGGACGACGGTACCGGTTCGAGCACGGTCAAGTCGGCCTCGGTGACCAAGACGATCTCCGCGCTCCAGTCGGGCAATGCGCAATTGCCGTTATTCACCGACGGCAGCGCGCTATACACCGGCGCGATCACCTCATCGGGATCGCAGATGACCGGACTTGCGGGACGCATCGGCGTGAACGCGGCGGTAGTGACCGACCCGAGCAAGCTCTCGGTCTACAACACCACGCCGGTGACGCCCGCCGGCGATACCACGCGCTCGGACTTCCTCTACACGCAGCTCACCAGCTCGGTGTTCTCGTACTCGCCGACGACGGGGCTGGGCTCGTCGAGCCAACCGTTCAGCGGCACGGTCTCGAGTTATCTGCAGCAGTTCCTGAGCATCCAGAGCAATGCCTCGACCCAGGCGACAGCGTTGCAGCAGGGCCAGAGCGTCGTGGTCTCGACGCTCCAGGCAAAGTTCAACTCGACATCCAGCGTCAACATCGACTCGGAGATGTCGAATTTGATCCAGCTCCAGAATGCGTATGCCGCCAACGCTCACGTGATGTCGGTGGTGCAGAGCATGATGAACACGTTGCTCCAGGCTCAGACGTAACTAGTACAGGGCTCTGAAACATGTCGATCAGCAGCATCAACTATTCCTCGTCGGTCCTCGGCGCGCAGATCCGCAACATCAATCAGCAGCTCACCGACCTGTCGACGCAGCTCTCTACCGGCAAGCTCTCGCAGAATTATTCCGGCATGGGGACCAACGAAGGCTTTGCGATCGCCTCGCGCGCGCAGCTTTCGAACATCGCCGCCTATACCGACACGATCACCAACGTCAACGTCAACATCAACCTCGCCAACACCGCGCTCCAGTCGCTGACGACGATCCGCAACACGGTGCAGACGGGCTCCGCCAGCACCGCCCAGGATCTCAACGTCAACGGACAGACCATTGCGCAGAACACCGCCGCTGCCCAGTTCGCCTCGATGGTCGGCGTCCTCAACACGCAGTCGGGCAACCGCTATCTGTTCTCCGGGACCGCCTTCAACACGCAGTCGGTCGCGGACGCTGGCACCATCATCAACGGCACCACGACACAGGCGGGCCTGAAGACCATCATGGCAGAACGCCAGGCGGCCGACCTCGGCGCCAACGGCATGGGTCGGCTGGTGCAGACGCAGCCGACGCCGAGCTCTGTGCAGGTGTCCGAGGACGTCGCGGGATCGCCGTTCGGGTTGAAGATCGCTGCCGTCTCCTCGACGCTGACAGGCGCGACAGTCACGGGTCCGAGCGGCTCGCCGGTGTCGTTTTCGGTGGACCTCAACGGCACCAATCCGAACAATGGCGACAAGCTTAGCGTCCAGTTCACGCTACCGGACGGCTCGACCGAGCAGATCGACCTGACCGCCTCGACCGCCACGCCGACGCCGGCCGGCAGCTTTGCGATCGATACGACAACCCCGGGCAACACCGCCACGAATCTCAACACCGCGCTGAACACCGCGATCCAGAAGCTCGCCAACACCTCGCTGGTGGCGGCATCCGCCGTGGCCGCCGGCGACAACTTCTTCAACACCGCGAGCTCGGCGATCGGCGCTGCCAAGACCAACCAGGCGGCGCCACCCGCACCGATCAGCGGGACGACGGCATTGTCCGGCACGGCTCCCTCGGACTCGATCTCGCCGGGCTTCACCGCCGGCGACACCATGACCGTCAACGGGACCACGCTCAGCTTTGTTGCATCGGGCGCGACCGGCAACCAGCTCAACGTCACCGACAGCATCCAGACCTTGCTTACCAAGATCGACCAGATCACGGGGACCTCGAAGCCGTCGACCGTCCATGGTGGCGCGATCACGATCAACACCGACGATGCGGCGAGCCTGAGCATATCGGGCTCGACTCCGGGCGCGGTGGCGGCACTGGGCGCGCTGGGTTTCAGCTCGTCGCCGATCACAGCCACGCAGCCGCCGCTGCGCGTCGGCTCCTCGCCCGCGAGCTCGGCCACCACGCTGGTGAACGGCTCCGCCAACACCGTGAAATGGTACCAGGGCAATGACGGGCCCGGTTCGCCGCGCTCGACCGCGGTGGCGCGGGTCGACGATTCCGTCACGGTGCAATACGGCGCGCAGGCCGATGAGGATGCGATCCGCAGTCAGTTGCAGGCGATTGCCGTGTTCGGCACGTTCTCGACTTCGCCGACCGGCCAATATTCCGGGGCGCAGGTCGCGGCCCTGAGCCTGCGCACAACGCAGGCGCTGACGCCGCAACCTGGGCAACAGAAGATCGAGGATATCCAGACCGATATCGCGATGGCCCAGAACACGATGAAGGACGCGACCACGCGTCAGACCCAGGCCAAGGCGCAGCTTCAGACCATCATCGACCAGGCAGAGTCGGCGTCTCCCGACCAGGTTGCGAGCGAGATCCTGGCGCTCCAGAACGCGCTCCAGGCGTCCTACCAGACCACGGCAAACCTGGCGCAGCTCTCACTCGTCAAGTTCCTGTAAGGGAGCGTTAAGGCTCCATTAACCATGCCTGTTTACCTCTTGGTGAGGACTTGGGGCACGCGGGGCCATCGATGTCGGATCGGATGCAGCTTGTGGTGGCAACGCCGTGTTTCGGCGGGCAGGTGTCGAGCATCTATGCGAGCTCGGTCTTCGCGCTCCAGCGCGCCGTGCACGGCATGTCCAATCTCGAGCTCAAGGTGCTCTTGCGCGACGGCGACGCGCTGATCACCCGCGCGCGGGCCAATCTGGTCGCAATGTTCCTCGACGATCCCAAGGCGACGCATTTCCTGTTCGTCGACGCCGACATCGGCTTTGCGCCCGAGCAGGTGTTCCGGCTGATCGAATGCGGGGCCGACGTCGTCGCCGGCTGCTATCCGATCAAGCGGATCAACTGGGACAAGGCCAAGCGGGCGATCCAGGCCGGCAGGGCCGACGTGCCGGCGGCTTCGCTCGACTACGTGCTCGAGATCGAGGATGCCGACCGCATCGTCGTCGTCAACGGATTTACCCGCGTGCGTTACGCGGGGACCGGCTTCCTGATGATCCGCCGTCACGCGCTGGAAGCGATGTGTCGGCATCCGAATTACGCGGGCCTGCAGTTCTTCCGCGAGCATTCGCACGACACGCTGGCTACGAGCCAGAACCGCTTCGCGCTGTTTGAATGCATGATCGATCCTGCGACCGGCACCTATCTCTCTGAGGACTTCGCCTTCTGCAAGCGCTGGACCGATATCGGCGGCGAGATCTGGGCCGATATCCAGAGTTCGCTTGATCACGTGGGACCGTCAGTGTTCCACGGCGACATCACCTCGCAATTCGCGCCGGCATCCGCCGCCGCAGACGCCGCGTGAGCTTTCCGGATGAGCGCCGGCGTACCCCGCCTTCGAACTGAAGACGGCCCGCGATACGGGCTGCGCGACCTCTTCACGCCGCTGGAGACGCTGCTGGCCTCCGGTGGCGACCAGCGCCTGGCGCTCGATCCGCGGGACGGTCTCAACGCCTACGCCTGCGCGCCGCAGCCGACGCCCGAGATCTGGAATTTCGCATCCTCGACCGCGTCCTCGATCTCGCAAGTGGCCTATGACCGCGCCGCGCTCGCGCGCGAGGAGCTCGTGCACAAATCGTTGTTCGACGAGGTGGAGATCGCCTTCGACGCCCGCCTCGAGGACATGCGCGACGAATTGCGCGGCCATCTCCAGCTGTCGCCGCGGGTGGATGTCGTGTTCTCGCCTTCCGGCACGGATGCGCAGCTTCACGCGCTGTTCCTGGCGCGTGCCGTGCTCGGCGCGCCGCCGGTCACCATCGTCGTCGGCTCCGACCAGACGGGAAGCGGAACCGCGCTCACCGCGCGCGGGCGCCATTTCAGCTCGGCGACGGCGAGCGGTGTGTCGGTCCGCAAGGACAGTCCGATCGCAGGTCTTGGCGGCGACAGTATCGCGCTGCCGCTGATGGCTGAGGCGGACGCCGATTCCGCGGTGCTTCGCGCAATCCAGACGGTGGTCGCGCAAGGCGCGCCCGTGCTGCTTCAGATCATGGACTCTTCGAAGCTCGGCTGGCGTGCGCCGAGCGAGGACTGTCTCGACGAGATCGCAAAACGTTGGCCGGGCAGGGTTCAGATCGCGGTGGATGCCTGCCAGATGCGGCTGGGGCGGCGACGGCTGCGCTTCTATCTCGATCGCGGCTACCTGGTGCTGGTCACCGGCTCGAAATTCTTCGGCGGGCCGGCCTTCAGTGGCGCGCTCCTGGTGCCCAAGGGATTTGCGCGCGCGCTCGGTCGCTTGAATGAGATTGCACCGGGCTTCCTTGATTACGCCAGCTTCTTCGATTGGCCGAGGGGCTGGAACGGCCTGCGATCACGTTTCGAGCGCCGGCCGAATTTCGGTCAGTGGCTGCGCTGGGAGGCGGCGCTGGCAGAGATCGCCCGCTACTACGCGCTGCCCGGTGCCTTCCGTGCCAAAGCGCTCGGTGAGTTCAAGGCCGGCATCGACGACATGATAGCCTTGACGCCCTCGCTCGGCGCGATCGCGTCCACCGCGCACCGAAGTGGCGTGGACGACGAGGAGTTCGTGCACGAGACGATTTTTCCCATCATGCTTCTGCGCGATGGCCGGCCGGTATCGATCGCCGACACCAACGCGGTCTATCGTGCGCTTGCGCGCGACCTGAACGACGATGGCGTCGGCAGTGCCGCGGACCGGCAGGTGGTGGCGCAGCGTTGTCTCGTCGGCCAGCCAGTGCGGCTGGAGCGGCCGGACGGCACCCAGGCCGCGCCGCTGCGGCTCTGCATCAGCGCGCAGCTCGTGACCGACGCCTGGTCGGCGGATGCAGCGCAAGCGCAAAAGAATCTTCAGCAGATTCTCGATCGCATCGCCCAGGTGCTGATCAAGATCGAGCTGCTGCTCGGCCGCACGAACAGTGCGGCATCTACATCCGGAGCCTGACATGCAGTCCGAAGTTTCGCATCCGCCCGGCGTGAGCGCGCCGCAAGTTGCCGATCGTATCGGCTTTGCGCGGTTGACGCACCAGGCATTCGTCGGCGTCGATCTGCGACCGCTACGCGATCAGCTCGTGAGCAAGATCGCCGACGGCACCGCGCAGGCCGGCGAGGGGCTCGACCTGTCGTTGATCGCGCAGCTTCTCGGTGACAAGGAGGCGGGTCTTGCGATCCAGGCCGAGGTGCTCGCCTTCCACCAATTGTTCCGCTCGCCTTGCGCCGTTGCAAAGCCCGCGCTGCGCGTGCTCGCGCTTGCTGCGGCGATCGACATGGGTGGCAACACCCCGATCGAATTCCTGCTCGAAAGCTCGGACATCGAGTTGTTGACGCTCTACGTCGTCAAGGGTGTCGGCCTGCCGGAGCCGCTTCCGGATCACGACGTCGCCATCGTCGTCGCATCCGATTCCGAGGAATGTCGCGAGGCGTTGGCTGCGATCGACAATGCCGCCTCGCGCTGGCCGCGGCCGCTTCTCAACCGTCCGGACCGCATCGCCAATCTCGACCGCGACAAGCTGCATCGCCTGCTCGCAGGAACGGCGGGCCTCGACATCCCCACGACGGTCTGCGCGACGCGCGCGCAATTGTCGGAACTGTCGCAGGCGCGGATCCGGTGCGAGGACATCACGAGCGAATTGCACTTCCCGATGATCGTGCGGCCGCGCGGCACGCATGCGGGCGTGGGACTGGCGAAGGTCGATGATGCCGCAGCGCTTGCGGATTATCTGGCCGCGCGGCAGGAGCAGGAGTTCTTCGTCGCGCGCTTCGTCGACTATTCCAGCGCTGACGGATTGTTCCGCAAATATCGCCTCGCCGTCGTCGACGGCAGGCCGTACGCCTGCCACATGGCGATCGCAGATCGCTGGGATATCTGGTACCTCAACGCCTACATGGCCTTCAGCGAAGAGAAGCGCGCGGAGGAAGCCGTCTTCATGCGCGACTTCGACGCAGCCTTCGCGAGCCGTCATCGCGCGGCGCTCGACAAGATGATCGCTCGCGTGGGACTCGACTATTTCACCATCGACTGTGCCGAGAACAGACGCGGCGAGCTTCTGATCTTCGAGGCTGACAACACGGCCGTGGTGCACAACATGGATTCGTCGGACGTGTTTCCGTACAAGCAGCCGCAGATGCGCAAGATCTTTGCCGCATTCACGGCGATGCTGTCGCGACATGCGAAGGCGGACGGGAGCGTTGCATGAACGAGATCATACGGGGCGATATCCAGGGCGCATCTGGAAACACGTCGCTCGATCCGCAGGACTGGAATGCGTTTCGCGCGCTCGCTCACCGTATGCTGGACGAAACGATCGACTCCATTGCCAATGTGCGTGAACGGCCGGTGTGGCAGCCTGCGCCGGATAGCGTTCGCGCGCAACTGAAGGCGGATGTGCCGCGCGCGGCAACCGATCTTGGCGATGTCTATCGCGAGTTCTCCGATGTGATCGCGCCTTACGCGACCGGCAACGTCCATCCCGGTTTCATGGGGTGGGTGCATGGCGGCGGCACCGCGGTCGGCATGCTCGCGGAGATGCTGGCGGCCGGGCTCAACGCCAATCTCGGTGGTCGCGATCACATGCCGATCGAGGTCGAGCGCCAGATCACCGCATGGATGCGCGAGCTGTTCGGCTTTCCCCAAGGTGCCAGCGGCATCTTCGTCACGGGAACGTCGATGGCCAACCTGATGGCGGTGCTGGTGGCGCGCACGAGCGCGCTGGGTTCGCTTGCGCGTCAGCACGGCATCGGCAATGACGGCGCGCTGCTCACAGCCTACACGTCAAAGGCCGCGCATGGCTGCATCGGCAGGGCGATGGACATCGCGGGGCTCGGCATCGATGCGCTACGCCAGATCGATGTCGACGCCGAGCACCGCATCGACGTCGCGGCACTGCGCGCGCAGATCGCCGTCGATCGCGAGGTCGGTTTCAAGCCGTTCCTCGTCGTTGCCTCGGCCGGCACCGTCGATATCGGCGCCATCGATGATCTCGCCGCTCTCGCCCAATTGTGCCGCGAGGAGGGAATCTGGTTCCACGTGGACGGTGCGTTCGGTGCGCTGGCAATTCTTTCACCCGAACTTGCGCCGCGCCTTGCCGGCATCGAGCTTGCCGATTCCATCGCGCTCGATTTCCACAAATGGGGGCAGGTGCCCTATGATGCCGGCTTCCTCATGGTCCGCGACGGTGAGAAGCATCGACAGGCCTTTGCGCAGCCTGCGGCGTACTTGCGGCGCGAGGCGAGGGGGCTGGCTGCGGGGTCGCATTGGCCGTGTGATTTCGGTCCTGATCTGTCGCGAGGTTTTCGTGCGCTCAAGACCTGGTTCACGCTGAAGACTTTCGGTACCGACCGGCTGGGCGCCATGATCGCGCGCACCTGTGCGCTTGCCAAATATCTGGAGGCTCGGATCATCGCCGAGCCTCGGCTCGAATTGTTGGCGCCCGTCAATCTCAACATCGTCTGCTTCCGCTATCGTTCCGACGACGAGGTCAATCGCGAGATCGTTGCCGACATCCAGGTATCGGGCATTGCCGCGCCCTCGAGCACGACGCTGGGCGGCAAGTTTGCGATCCGCGCGGCGATCGTCAATCACCGCACGGATCTAACGGACATCGATGCGCTCATTGCCGCCTTGCTGGATTTCGGCGCGCGACGATCGGGCGACGGCTTGATCGAGATCGACGCACCGCCGCTTGCGGCGCAGTAATCGCTCAAGAGCGCCCGAAACCGCCCCGGACCTGGTCCGGGGCGGTTTCGTTTTGAGATCTGCGAAGCGCCTAGTCTAGGCGGCGGAGCTGACATCGCTCTTCGGATGCGTGGCTTCGAACTGCTCCCGCAGCTTGTCCTCGTAGGCGATCAGCTTGCGGGCATCCTTGAGCGCCCGGTAGAGATCGCCGGTCATGATGTTGTTGTTGATGCCCTCGATGATCGGCCAGGCGCTCGGCACGGCGGTGACGATGTCGCGCACCAGGTTGAAATAGGTGCCGTGCTGGCTCTGCGGATCCGGCGAGATGTACATCAGCTGCACCGCCAGATAGACGAGCCTGGCCGGCGTGTTGGCGGTCTCGGGCGTGAGGATGTCGCGCTCGCGCAGGATCGGCACGTTCTCGCCGTCGATCAAAAGGCGGGCGCGCTGGTCGGTGTTGGTGATCACGCAGTTGCCGACGATGATGCGTTCGTGCGGTCTGAGCTCGACTTTGAGAGCCATGCCTGTTCTCCATCAACGCTTTTGTAAATGAGCGACTGGCGCGCCCAATCAATGACGGCTGTCGGCTCTGATTGGGCCTGATCCTTGCCGAATGTGGTTAACGCGCCGTAAACGCCGACGGACGTTGCCGAAAAGCGAATGATTTCAATTGGCTGACGACGGACAAGGGCCTGACTTGGGCCGTTGCGGGAGGCCGTTTCGGCCCGACGGGGACAAAAGCGGGGGTTTCATTTCACGGATTGTTAGAAGCTTGGACGCACCGTCCGGCGGTCGTTTGATCAATCTCGGTCAAACAGGACGCGTAGCTAATACCAGAAAGGTAACAGTATGTCCGGTATCGTTCTCTCCGCATCGGTTCGTCAGAACCTGCTCTCCCTCCAGTCCACCGCCGACCTCCTCGCCACCACCCAGTCCCGTCTGTCGACTGGCCGGAAGGTGAACTCGGCTCTCGACAATCCGACCAACTTCTTCACCGCCCAGGGCCTCGATAACCGCGCCAGCGACATCGGCAACCTGCTCGACGGTATCGGCAACGGCGTGCAAGTGCTGCAGGCCGCCAACACCGGTATCACCTCGTTGCAGAAGCTGGTCGACAGCGCGAAGTCGATCGCCAACCAGGTTCTGCAGAGCCCGACGGGCTACTCCACGAAGTCGACCGTGACCTCGACCGCGATCACGGGTGCAACCGCCAGCAACCTGCTGGGCACCGCCTACACCAACAACACGGTCGCCGGCACTGCCGTGCTGAACGACAACACCGGCACTGCGGTCAATATCACAGCAGCCACCCAGCTGGTTGGCACCGCGGGTGCGTCATCCGACGACCTTAGCACCGCCATCACCAACGGTTCGGTCCTGACGGTCAACGGCAAGACCATCACGTTCGACAACACCGTGACCACCTCGACCCAGGACGCCGCCGGCAACTTCACCATCGGCATCAAGTCGGGCAGCACCTTGACGGTGGGAACCGTGCTTTCCGCGATCGATACCATCACCGGGACCGGCACGGCTTCGACCGTCGCGAGTGGCAAGGTCACTCTGAGCACCGGCACGACCTCTGATCTCACGATCTCGGGTTCGGGCAACGCGCTCGCCGCGCTCGGTCTCTCCGCCGGCACGACCGCTCGCGTCCCGCCCGCCATCTCGGGCCAGACGCTGACGATCGCCGCCACCGGCGGCGGCACTGCCACCAGCATCACCTTCGGCACCGGTACCGGCCAGGTCTCGACGCTGAACGGGCTCAATTCGGCGCTCGCGGCGAACAACCTGCAGGCCTCGATCGACTCCACGGGCGTGATCTCCATCACGACCACCAACGACGCGGCGTCCTCGACGATCGGCACGGTCGGCGGCTCGGCCATCACCAGCGCCGGTCCGTTCCACAGCGCCACCGTGTCGGCTCCGGTCGCCGATCCGACCTCGCAGGCCCAGCGTGCGAGCCTGGTTGCGCAGTACAACAACGTGCTCGCGCAGATCAACACGACGGCGCAGGATGCGTCCTTCAACGGCGTGAACCTGCTGAACGGCGACACGCTGAAGCTGACGTTCAACGAAACCGGCAAGTCGACGCTGAGCATCACCGGTGTGACCTTCAACACCGCCGGTCTCGGCATCTCGAGCCTCACCTCGGGCACCGACTTCCTGGACAACGCTTCGGCCAACAAGGCGCTGACCGTGCTCAATGCGGCCAGCACCACGCTGCGCTCGGAAGCATCGACGCTGGGTTCGAACCTGTCGGTCGTGCAGATCCGCCAGGACTTCAACAAGAACCTGATCAACGTCCTGCAGACCGGCTCGTCCAACCTGACGCTGGCCGACACCAACGAGGAAGCGGCCAACAGCCAGGCGCTGTCGACCCGCCAGTCGATCGCAGTGTCCGCGCTGTCGCTGGCCAACCAGTCGCAGCAGAGCGTGTTGCAGCTTCTGCGCTGATACGCGGCGAAAATCGCTAGCCAAACCATCGCGGCGGGGCATTTGCCCCGCCGCTTTTTTTCGTCTCGCGATACGACTGCCTGGCAAGGGGCGGGTCGCGGAATTAACCAATCGTTAACCCTGCCGCTTAAGCCGCCATTAACCTTAATTTAAAGGACACCCCCTAAAACTGGACAAAAGCCAGTTCTCCAGATCGGCGAGCCCCGATTCGTACCCGGTTTCGCGTCTCAACAGGAAGATCCGCCAATGTCCAACATCGTTCTTTCGGCATCGGTTCGCCAGAACCTGTTGTCGCTTCAGTCGACGGCAGACCTGCTCGCGACGACGCAGGAGCGCCTTGCGACCGGAAAGAAGGTGAATACCGCGCTCGACAACCCCACCAACTTCTTCACTGCCCAGGGGCTCGACAATCGCGCCAGCGACATCAGCAATCTCCTCGACGGCATCAGCAATGGCGTTCAGGTGCTGCAGGCCGCCAACACCGGCATCACCTCGCTGCAGAAGCTGGTCGACAGCGCCAAGTCGATCGCGAGCCAGGTGCTGCAAAGCCCGACGGGCTATTCGCCCAAATCCAACGTCACGTCAGCCGTGATTACCGGTGCGACCCCCAACAATCTGCTCGGCACGGCCTATACCAACAACACGGTCACCGGCACCGCCGTCAACAACGACAACACGAGCGGCGCGCAGCCGATCACCGCGGCGACCAAGCTGATCGGCACCGCCGGCGCGGGTTCCAACGACCTCGGAACCGCAATCACCAACGGCTCGGTTCTGACCGTCGACAACAAGACCATCACCTTCTCGACCTCGCAGACCACCTCGACCACCGATTCCTTTGGCAACGTCACCATCGGCATCGGCTCCGGCAGCAACTTGACGGTGCAGACCGTGCTGTCCGCGATCGACAGCATCACCGGTGCCGCGACGGCCTCGACCGTCAACGGCAGCGGCCAGCTGGTGCTGAGCACCGGCACGACGCAGGATCTGACGATCTCCGGCTCAGGCAACGTGCTCACGGCGCTCGGCCTCGCCGCCGGCACCACCGCCCGCGTCCCGCCCCCGCTGAGCGGCGAGACGCTGACGATCGGTGCAACCGGCGGCGGCACCGCGACGAGCATCACCTTCGGCACCGGCACCGGGCAGATCTCGACGCTCAATCAGCTCAATGCGGCGCTGGCGGCGAACAACCTGCAGGCAACGATCGACACGACGGGGCACCTCAACATCGTGACATCCAACGATGCGGCTTCCTCGACGATCGGCACGATCGGCGGCACGGCTGCGGCGAGCGGTCAGCCCTTCTACGGCCTGACCGCGCCAGCCCCTGTCGCCGACCCGGATTCTCAGGCCACCCGTGCGAATCTCGTCGCGCAGTACAACAACGTGCTGGCACAGATCAATACGACTGCGCAGGACTCCTCCTACAATGGTGTGAACCTGCTGAATGGCGACACGCTGAAGCTCGTGTTCAACGAAACTGGAAGATCCACCCTGACCATTCAGGGCGTAACGTTCAACTATGCCGGCCTCAGCCTTGCGCCACTGACCCAGAGTGTTGATTTCCTCGACACCAATTCGGCGAACGCCGTCCTTACGTCGCTCAATTCGGCCAGTACGACGCTTCGTGCAGAAGCATCGACGCTCGGTTCGAACCTGTCGATCGTGCAGATTCGCCAGGATTTCAGCAAGAACCTGATCAACGTGCTGCAGACCGGTTCCTCCAGCCTGACCCTCGCCGATACGAACGAGGAGGCGGCGAATAGCCAGGCGCTGTCGACGCGGCAGTCGATTGCGGTCTCCGCTTTGTCGCTGGCCAACCAGTCGCAGCAGAGCGTACTGCAACTGCTCAGGTAGTCCCGGAGCTGACGGGCTTGGTTTGAGATTTCGCGGCGAGGCTGGTGCCTCGCCGTTCTATTTGAATGAGATCGCTAAGACTCGATTAGCTGAGATCGATGTATGATAAGTGCTGTCATTTACAGCGCATGCGCTCGCATTTAGCTTTGACGTGAAGGAAGAACCCGCGACCCGTACTTGTCCGGAGTGCTTCCACACTCTCACGTAAGCAAATCTTAAGCGGTGCTGCCTAGGGTTGGGAAACAAATCCTTAAGCCTTTAAACGGGCGGGGAAGCCTCCAGGGTGATCAATGTCGAGTTCTGCTGCTTCGGCCTACGCGCGTGTCGCCACGACCACTGCATCTCCTCGCGACGTCGAGGCGCAGACACTGCTGAAGGCCGCGAACAAGCTGCAGGACGCGATCAATAACGCCGATCCGCTCAGCGAGCAGACGATGCAGGCGCTGATGTTCAACCGCAAGCTCTGGACCATCTTCCTCAGCGAAGCGATGCGCGACAACAATCCGCAGCCGCTCGAGGTCCGGCAGAAGATCGCCAATATCAGCGTGTTCGTGCTGAGCCAGACCGCTGCGCTGCAGGCCAGCCCGCAGTTCGATCACTTCCGTCCGCTGATCGAGATCAACCGTAACATCGCTGCCGGTCTGTCTGGCCGGCCGTAGGAGGTCCTGGTGGCCGACGTGATGAGCATCCTGTCGAGCTCGTACAAAGCGGCCGGCATGTCGGTTCCGAGCAAGACCAAGTATGTGCCGGTCGACGCGACACTCTATCAGGGCACCTGGTCTGGCACATATTCCGACGGCAAGAAGTTCTCGCTCACCATTTCAGAGGTCAGCGGCTTCCGCGCCCAGGTCAAGTATCAGAGCGGCGGCACGACGCAGTATCAGCAGGTCCTGATCAAGGACTCTTCGTTTCGCTTTGGCAATACGAAGTTCACGCTGAGCGGAACCGGCACGGCGCAGATCAAGAACGTCGTCACCGATCCCGTGACCAACTCGACCTATCTGGATACGGCCCAGGCCACGCTGAGCACCTAGGCGCTGCGGTCGGTCGAGACCGGACGCGAGAGCTCGGACTTGCTCAGATCGAGGGCGTGGAAATAGGCGCGACGGCGCAGCATCGCGTCGTCTGGAAATTGCGTTACCACCGCGTCGGTCTTTTCATTGACGACCTGAAAGACGAACGAGGCCGCGGCCTGGTTGAACACGACCTGGCGCGAGACGTTCTCATTGCCCTGCAAATCATTGCGCGCGGCCGCGCTCGCATCGCTTGCGGCCACCGTCTGGCTTGCCGGCAAATCAGTTTGCACGGCATCGTTCGCCGCCGCGCTCGACGTCGATATAGGCAACGTAGCGGCCGGTATCCCCACCGGCCTGATACTGAAATCTGTACTCACGGCAGCCTCCTGGCCTTGCCCCCGAGTCAAATCCCACCCCGTCCAATCGCGCAACTATGGGGAACTACTATTAAAGGTCCGGTTACGGAACATGGCTAACGGCGCGCCTGATTCGCGGCGCGGATTTTCATCAAATCGGCCCTATCGGGACGCGTTCTCAGAGCGAGCGGCTGACCGAGAGCGGCGTGATGTGGCGCGGACCCGGTGCCGCGCGCCGGCCGGCGGCGGTGTAGGTGTTCGGCACGTTACGCTTCTGGATCTCGGCGTTGACGCCGCGGATCACGCTTTCGGACACTGCGTGCGCGGTTGCGAGCACGGTGAGGTTGACCTGAAGCATGGCGCGGAAGGCATCGTGATGGCGATGCAACGTCGAGAGCAGCTCGGGCGCGGATTTCGCAAGCTGGGTCTGGTTCGCCTTGAGCTGGCTGACGGCGCCGACGTAGCGGCGGGACAATTCCTGCTTCTTCGATTCAAATGCCAGCGCTTCGCGCAGGCGGCCGGCACGCACCAGCTCGGTCTCCCGCTCGATCAGCCCGAGCAGCGCGCTCATCGCGTCCATCAGGTCCTCGGCGAGCTTGCGGGCCTCGGCGCTGCCCGGTGCGCTCGCGCTGCCCGGTGCGCTCGCGCTGCCGGGTGCAGCGGCAGCGCGAGGGGCGGGCACCGGCTGACGTGACGCGTTGAAGTGGTTCATGTCGTTTGGACCTTATGCCGTGCGGACGGTTTTCGCCTGCTGCAGGATGAGGGTGCGGTAGACTTCGCTGGCCACGCCGACGCCGCCGGCATTGGCGAAATTCTTCGCGTACTGCTCGGTCAGCATCGAGCGCCACACGCCGGTGCCGACCGTGTCGCCGAACGGGCCTTCACCCTTCAGGCCCGACGTCATCTGCGAGAACATCGCGTTGAGGAACATGCCCTCGAAGTCGGTCGCGGTCTTCTGGGCCTTGGCCTGCTGCTGTGGCGAGACCTTTTGCAGGGCGCTCGCGAGCTCGAAGTCGGGCCGGCCGTTGCGGCTCTGCACCGAGAAGGCAGAGGAGGCGATGGTGGGCGTGCTGATCGCGCCGGTCTGCATCACATCACCTCGATGTCGGCTTCGATCGCGCCGGCGGCCTTGATCGCCTGGAGGATGCTGATGAGGTCGCGCGGGCCGATGCCGAGGCCGTTGAGGCCGTCGACGAGCTGCTGGAGCGAGACGCCGTCCTTGACGACCGCGAACTTCTTGCCGTCCTCGGTGACGCTGACGCCGGTGCGTGGGGTGACCACGGTGCGGCCGCGCGACAGCGGATTGGGCTGGCTGACCTGCGGGCTCTCGGAGATCGTGACGGTAAGGTTTCCTTGCGCCACCGCAACGGTCGCGACACGGACGTCGCGGCCCATCACGATGATGCCGCTTCGTTCGTCGATGATGATCTTGGCGGCGAGATCAGGATCGACCTGAAGCTGCTCGATCTCGGTGAGGAAGGCGACGACGTTGCCCTTGAACTCCGTCGGGATCGAGAGCTGCACGGTGGAGGGATCGATCGGCTCGGCGCTCTTGACGCCGAGATAGTCGTTGATGGCGGCCGCGATGCGCTTTGCCGTGGTGAAGTCGGCGTTGCGCAGTGCCAGCCGGACGTTCGGCAGGCGGTTCAGCGCGAACTCGATCTCGCGCTCGATGATGGCGCCGTTGGCGATGCGCCCGACCGTCGGCACGCCGCGGACGATTTTTGCAGCTTCGCCCTCAGCCTGGAAGCCGGAGATCGCGAGCGAGCCCTGGGCGACCGCATAGACGTTGCCGTCTGCACCGAGCAGGGGGGTGACGAGCAGTGTGCCGCCCTGCAAGTTCTTGGCATCGCCGAGCGCGGACACGGTGACGTCCATGCGCGTGCCCTGCGTCGCGAAGGCCGGCAGATTGCCGGTCACCATGACGGCGGCGACGTTGCCGGTGCGGATGGTGGCGCCGCGGATGTTGACGCCCATGCGTTCCAGCATCGCCTGCAGCGACTGCTTGGTGAAGGGGATGTTGTTGAGCGTATCGCCGGTGCCGTTGAGGCCGACGACGAGGCCATAGCCGATGAGCTGGTTCTGCCGGACGCCTTCGATATTGGCGAGGTCCTTGATGCGCGAGGTCGCGCTTGCAGGCGCGGCCGTGAGGGCCAGCGCTGACAGCGCGGCACATGCCACCCCCAATAACCTTGCCCAACGCACGCCTGGCATCCTCTGCTCCCCGAGGCTCCTTTGGATCTCGGACCTGTTCGACACTCCCATGACGAGCTGGTCCGAACCTCTCTATGCGAGCGCTGTGCCAGCGTGGTGCGATGAAGCTAGTTGATTGAATAGGTTGATTAAATTGAACTGCATCGGCGCCAGCCGATGTTCGCCTTACGGAGCGAAACTGCCGCCTGTCGGCAGATTTTGCCGGGCTGTTTACGCCTCATTAACCATAATGCGGCGAAGCTGCGGTCAACGATCACGCGGATTCCTGCGATGCGCATCTACGGACCGAACGGCACCACGCTTGGAGCGCCCGCCAGCCAGGCCAGGCGGACGAGCTCCGGCAGCTTTGTGCTGCCCGACACCTCCTCGACGCAGGAGACCAAGTCCGCGTCCGCGCCGAAGGCCGCCGCCAACATCGATGCGCTGCTTGCGCTGCAGGGCATCGAGGAGGACCCGGTCGAGCGGCGCAAGCGCTCGGTCGCCCGCGGCAAGACCGCACTCGACGTGCTCGACGATCTCAAGATGGGACTGCTGTCGGGCAACCTCGACGCCTCGACGGTGATGCGCCTGCGCGATGCGGCAGCGAACCTCAAATCGTCATCCGGCGATCCCGGCCTGGATGCCGTGCTCTCCGAGATCGAGCTGCGCGTCGAGGTCGAGCTCGCAAAGGCCGGGCAGGGCTGAGCCGCGGTTCTCAGCCGCTGTGAAGACTCTCTCCTCGCGTCGTCGCCCGGCTTGACCGGGCGACCCAGTACGCCGTGGCCCTTGTTACGTATCTCGCTGCCTCTAAAATACTGGATGCCCCGCTTTCCTTCGCGGGGCATGACAGCAGAGTTTTGCGGCGGCTGCTTACGCACCTTGAACGGTAGTTAGGCCGCCTCCTGCTTCTGCTGCGCGTCGTAGCGGCGCTGTGCAGCGAGGACGTCCTTCAGGTTCTGCTCGGCCCAGTCGCGCAGGGGATCGACGGCGGCCGCTAACGTCAGCCCGAGCTGCGTGATCGAATACTCGACCGTCACCGGAACGGTTGCGATGGCGCGGCGCTTGATCAATCCGTCGCGTTCGAGTGATTTGAGAACCTGGCTCAACATCTTCTGCGAAATGCCTTCAATCGTCCGGCGCAACTGATTGAAACGCATCGCATCCTCACGCAGCAGCAACAGGATCAGCACCGCCCATTTGTCGCCGACGCGATCGAGGATCTGGCGTGTAGGGCAATTGGCTGCGTAGACATCGGGCTTCATTGTCTTCGTTCCTCGCGATCTGTTCCGGTTACTCCTGCGTAAGCAGGTAAGCCGAAAGTGCTCTCTTAACACCAGCATTCTTTGCGATATCTAGTCACCACTAGTTACCACAGAAGCAAAGGAGCCTTCCATGAAAATCGCAGTCACTGGGGCCTCGGGCCGGGCCGGTTCGGAGATCACCAAGGAGCTGTCCCGCCGCGGCTACGCCGTCACCGCCATTGCCCGGAACCCGGAGAAGATCGCTCAACTGCCGAACGTCACCCCGACCAAGGGCGATGTCCTCGACCAAGCCGGGCTCGCCAAGCTCTGGGCCGGGCATGACGTCGCCATCAGTTCCGTTCACTTTCTCGCCAGCGACCCGCACAAGCTGATCGGCGCCGCCAAGGACTCGAAGGTTGGCCGCTACCTCGTGGTTGGCGGTGCCGGCAGCCTCGAAGTCGCCCCCGGCGTGAAACTGGTCACAACCCCCGGTTTTCCCGCCCAATACAAGGCCGAAGCGGAGAAAGGTTCCGCGTTCCTCGACCTGCTGCGGCAGGACAAGGAGCTGAACTGGACCTTCATCTCGCCCTCGGCCCTGTTCGTGGAGGGTGAGCGGACCGGCAAGTTCCGGCTTGGGACCGACCAGCTTCTCGCAGATGCGAGCGGAAAGAGCTGGATCACATTCGCCGATTACGCCATTGCGCTGGCCGACGAGATCGATCGGCCTTCGCACCTGCGGAAGCGTTTCACGGTCGGTTATTGAGTGGATAACCGCCCCCAGGCGCTTGCCGATAAAGCTGCCGGTGCAAGGACTTGGGGGCGGTAACGCCAAGATCAGGGAAATATTGTCTGTCACAGGAGGCCGCTATATAAGCCCGGCTCAACGGACCCTGTCCGTTGCGAGTCGTTGCTTAAAAAAGAATAGGCCGCCCTTGGAAAAGTTGAAAAATTACCGACCGACCGAAAAAGAGCCTTTCATGAACGACCGGCAGAAGGAGTACTTCCGTTTGAAGCTCCTCGCCTGGAAGGATGAGATCCTCAAAGAGTCCAAGCTCACCCTGCAAGCCCTGCAGGAGGAGAACGTGAACCACCCCGATCTCGCTGATCGGGCTTCGTCCGAAACCGACCGTGCCATCGAACTCCGCGCCCGCGACCGCCAGCGCAAGTTGATCGCCAAGATCGACGCCGCGCTCCAGCGCATCGAGGACAACACCTACGGCTATTGCGAAGAGACCGGCGAGCCGATCTCGTTGAAGCGGTTGGAAGCCCGCCCGATCGCAACGCTGTCGGTGGAAGCGCAGGAGCGCCACGAGAAGCGCGAGAAGGTCTATCGCGACGAATAGGAGTTGAGCCGCAATCCGCGGTTCCTCATGAACGATGCATCTGGCGCGTAGCGTCGCGCCGTGCTTGAGTTTTTGCGCCGATCAGGGCGCGCACCGAAGCCCGCGGTGACAATCGCGAAAAATGAATCGCGATCAAGGGGCTAGACGCAACTCCTTCCGGCTCACGTGAGCTCGCATGCGAAAGAGCCTTCACTTCGGGTGAGGATGTTTTTGCGAGTCGGAGCAACGGGATCGACTCGACTGCTAAAGATGCGACCGGCGGCACGAAACATCGCCGTCATCACGCATCCTGCGCGAGCGCGGGGCGCGCGCCGCCATAGAGCCTGGACCAGCTCAACAACTCCTTGAAGGCAGGCAGCAGGCCATAGGCCGCATCGGTCAGCTCATACTCCACCCGCAACGGCTTTTCGGCAAAGGCGGTCCGCGAGACGAGGCCGTCTCGCTCGAGCTCGCGCAGCTGCGTGGTCAGCATGTGCTGGGTGATGCCGGCGACCGACCGCCGCAAGGCGCCGAAGCGCATGCTCCCGTTCATCAGCGCGAACAGGATCTCGAGCTTCCATTTGCCGCCGACCGCATGGATCGCGCGCTTGAAGTCGCCGAGCAGGATGGGATCGGGGGCGCAGTCGCAATCGCCGTCGCAAAGCGAGGTGGTCGGGTTTTCCATACCGGTCTCGAATTTCATTCTACTTGTGCGTTCCGCAGATAGTGACCAGATGCGGCCGGCAGCAGGGTCCGGTCGGACAAATTTGCCGGCCCGCGAGCGAAGGGTTTGCGACATGAGCACTGTTCTGGTCACGGGTGGATCGGGTTTCGTCGGCATCCATGCCGTCCTGCAATTGCTGGCCGCAGGCCACGAGGTGCGGACCACGGTCCGCCGACCGGACCGGCAGGCTGATGTGCTGGCGATGCTGCGCGAGGGCGGTGTCGATCCGGCCGAGCGGCTCACCTTCTTCACCGCCGACCTGACCAGCGACGAGGGCTGGCGTGAGGCGGTTGTAGGCTGCGACTACGTCCTGCACGTGGCCTCGCCGCTTTCGACCACGGTCCCCAGGGACGAGAACGAGATGATCATCCCGGCCCGCGACGGGACGCTGCGGGTGCTGCATGCCGCGCGCGAGGCGGGCGTCAAGCGCGTGGTCATCACCTCGTCGCTGGGCGCGATCGGCTACGGCCATCCGCCGCGCACCACGCCATTCGACGAGAGCGACTGGACCAATCTCGACGGCGACGACGTCCAGCCCTACGTCAAATCCAAGACGTTGGCCGAGCGGGCGGCCTGGGATTTCGTCGCCCACGAGGGAGGCGGACTGGAGCTCGCCGTCGTCAATCCCACCGGCATTTTCGGTCCGGTGCTGGGGCCGGATTTCTCCGGCTCGATCGAGATCGTCAAATTGCTGCTCAACGGCGCCATGCCGGCGGTGCCGCGGATCTATTTTGGTCTGGTCGACGTACGTGACGTGGTCGACCTGCATCTGCGGGCAATGAGCGCGCCCGAGGCCAAGGGCGAGCGTTTCATCGCGGTCGCTGGCGAGACGCTGTCGCTCCTGGACATCGCCAATGTGCTGAGGCGGGAGCTGGGGCCGGCGGCGCGCCGGGTTCCACGTTTCCAGGCGCCGGACTGGCTGGTGCGCCTCGCGGCGACCGGCGTTCCCATGCTGCGCTACACCTTGCCGATGCTTGGCAAGGTGCGGCGGTCGACCAGCGCCAAGGCGGTGCGGCTGCTCGGTTGGCAGGCGCGCTCCAACGACGAGGCGATCCTGAGCTCGGCCGAGAGCCTGATCCGGCTTGGCCTCGTCAAGGCGTGACCGGCCGGGCGCAGCCGCAGCGCTTGTCAGGCGGGGGCGGGGATGCTGAAGTGCTGCCTCGAGTTGCGTAGCGTGGGAGTCGGCGCCGATGGACAGAATTCTCGCAGCCGCGAAGGAGATCGCGCTAGCGCGCCGCAACCACGCTCCGCTCGCGCCGCTCGAGGTTCCACCCAGGGATGAGGCGGAGGGTTACAAGATCCAGGGCGCGCTGCACGACCTGCTGCTGCCCCATGTCGGCGCGCTGGTCGGCTACAAGATCGGCTGCACCAGCCAGGTCATGCAGGACTACATGCAGATCGACCATCCCTGCGCCGGTGGCGTGTTCGAAAAGGTCGTATATGACAGCCGCGCAAAACTGGCCGCTTCCGACTATGTGCGCGTCGGCGTCGAATGCGAGATCGCCGTGCGGCTCAAGCGCGACCTTGCCCCTAGCGAGGCGCCGTTCACCGCCGAATGGGTGGGAGAGGCGGTCGATGCCTACGCTCCCGCAATCGAGATCGTCGACGACCGCTACGTGAAGTGGGAGACCATGGGCGCGCCGACGCTGATCGCGGATGATTTCTTCGCCGCCGGCTGCGTGCTTGGCGCCACACTCGACCGTGCCAATGTACCCGATCTGCGGGCAGTCGCTGGCCGCGCCCTCGTCAACGGCGAGGAGGCGGGCAAGGGCATCGGCGCCGACGTGCTCGGCCATCCCCACAACGCACTCGCCTGGCTCGCCAATCATCTCGCCGCCGAAGGCAAGGGCCTGCACGCCGGCCAGCTCGTGCTCACCGGCAGCCTCGTGAAAACGCTGTGGCTGAAGGCGGGCGACAAGGTGCGGATGGAGCTGGACGGACTGGGCGTGGTGGAGGCGAAGTTCACGTGAGGGCTATAGCCTCCTCTTCCGCAGTCATTCCCCGCGAAGGCGGGGAATCCAGTACGCCACGGCCCATCGATTGAATCTCTGCTGTCTCGGAGTACTGGATCGCCCGATCAAGTCGGGCGATGACAGTTGAGCACGGGGCGCGTCGCCCAAAAACTCATGCGGCCTCCGGCAGGGGAGCTACCGGAGGCCGCGTAGAACATCGCGTTGTGCCTAGGTTCACAACGAGATGTGGGAGCTCTTGAAGAAACTCTTAGAAGGGCAGCAGCACGTCCATCACTTGCTGGCCGTAGCGCGGCTGTTGCACGTCCATGATCTGGCCGCGGCCGCCATAGGCGATACGGGCCTGGGCGATCTTGGTGGAATCGATGGTGTTGTCGCTCTGGATGTCTTCGGGGCGGACGATGCCGGCGACCACGAGCTCGCGGATCTCGTAGTTGACGCGGATCTCCTGCTTGCCTTCGACCACGAGGTTGCCGTTCGGCAGCACCTGGGTGACGACGGCGGCGACGTTGGTCTGCAACGCTTCCTGGCGCTGCACCGAGCCCTTGCCATCGCTGGAGGCGGTGGAGTCGGCGGTGAGGATGCGGCCGGGCAGCACCTTCTGCGCCTGCACGCCGAGCGTCTTCGAGCCGATGAAGTCCGTGATGCCGGAGTCCTCGGAGTTGGTGCGGCTGCGCTGGGTCTCGTTGGAGAGGTTGGCCTTGTCGGTGATGTTCACGGTCACCGTCAGGAGGTCGCCGACCTGATGGGCGCGCTGGTCCTTGAAGAAGGCGCGGCTGCCGTTGCGCCACAGCGAGTTCGGATTGTAGGAGGCGACTTCCGGTTTCGGCATCGGCATCTGCACCGGCTTGTAGCCGGGCTGCGTCGTCGGATTGTCGATCGCGGACAGTTTCGGCTGCTCGCCGATCTGCGACAGACGGTCGATCGAGGAGCACCCGCTCGCAAAGGCGAAGGTTGCGAGCAGCGCGCCGGAGAGGGCGATACGACGAAGACGGGCCGCGGAACTGAACTTGGACATGACTTACTCTGACTTGGCTTGTGCTTGCGCGATCTGGGTTGGCGAAACCGGGGCCTGGATCAGGCTTTGGGCGAGGGCGGCCGCTGAGGGCGTCTCCTCGCGCTTGAGCGATGAGGTCTGCTCGACCGCGGGCGCGGCAGGCGCGGACTGGCTCGCGCCCTGCACCGTGACCTGGCCGCGGCCGGTGACGATGCCCTGGAGCGTGCGCTTGGACTGCATATTGAGGACGGATACGGTATCGCCCTCAGAGCCGCTGTCGACCGCCTTGCCGCGGGTGGTGAGGTAGAGGCCCGGCACCTGGTAGATGATGGTGACGTTCTGGTCGCGCTGCACGAGGTCGGGCTTTGCGATGTCGGCGACGCGGATCGGGGTGCCCGCCCGCATCGGATGACGGAGCTGCATGCCGACCGCGCGCTCGCGCGAGGCGGCTTCCCCCTGGACGTCCGCCCGCGGGCGGCGCTCCAGCACGACGTCGGACGACTTCAGCATCTCGGTGCGGTCGATGTCGCGGCTCAGCACCGCAACCTCCACGGTCTCGATCGCGGTGCCGGTGAGGCGCAGCTTGGTCGGCGCGAGGCTGTTCTCGTTGTTGATCTCGAAGGTCAGGTCGAAGCGGCCGCTGCGCGCGTCGTAGCGTGTGGCGGTCGCCTGGAGCGCGCCGGTGTTGGAGGCGTCCAGCCGCACGTCGGAGATGCCGCGATCGAATGTGACCGTGATGTTGGCGGCGTCGCCAAGGCCGAAGCGGCGCTCGAGCGCGGAGGCGACCGCGAGCTCGAGGTCCTTGTTGGCAAGCGTGCGCGCGAGCCGTGTGACCGTGACCTCCTTGAGGTCGCCGGTCATCACGCCGATCACCTGCTTGGCACGCAACACGCTCAGGACGTTGGCGACCGGCAGCGCGCCGGTGGTGCCGAGATCAGGCGAACGATAGACCGGGATCTGTGCGGCGGAGCCCGCATTGTCGATGAGATCGCCGACCCGCACCACGTCGGAGGTGACGGTGATGCTGGCGCGCAGCGTCGGCGGCGCGATGCCGTCGTCGGCGGCCCATGCCGGCGCTGACAGCGCGAGCAGGGCGGCGAGGGTGGTGATGGTCTTGCGCATCATCGTCATTCCCTAGCGGAACAGCGCCGTGGTGGATTGCATCATCTGGTCGGCGGCGCTGATCACCTTGGCGTTCATCTCGTAGGCGCGCTGGGCGGCGATCAGGTCGCTCATCTCCGAGACGACGTCGACATTGGCCTGTTCGAGGCTGCCCTGCGTGATCGTGCCGTAGCCTTCCGAGCTCGCGGTGCCGTCCTGCGGCGCACCGGAGGAAGGCGTCTCGGTGAACTGGTTGTTGCCGACCGGCTGGAGGCCCGCCTTGTTGATGAAGCGCGTCAGCGCGAGCTGGCCGATGATGGACGAGGTCGACGAGCCCGGCAGCGTCACCGAGACCTGGCCCTGCACGTTGACGGTGAGGCCCGAAGCGTTGTTCGGGATCGTGATGGTCGGCTGCACCGGATTGCCCTGCGCGGTGACGATGCGGCCCTGGTTGTCCATCTGGAAGGTGCCGTCGCGGGTGTACTGGTAGGTCCCGTCAGGCATCAGAATCTTGAAGAAGCCTTCGCCCGAGACCGCCAGATCGAGGTCGTTGCCGGTCTGCGACAGCGTGCCTTGCGTCATGCTGCGCGGCGTGCCGACCGTCTTGACGCCGCCGCCGATATCGACGCCGACCGGCAGGATGGTGCCCTGGTCGGACGACTGCGCGCCGACGCGGCGGATGTGCTCGTAGATCAGATCCTGGAACGCCGCGGTCTGCTTCTTGAAGCCGGTGGTGCGCAGGTTCGCGATGTTGTTGGAGATGACCTGCACGTTGAGTTCCTGTGCCGCCATTCCGGTCGCAGCGGTGTGAAGCGCTTGCATGTCAATCGTCTCCTGATGGCGTTACGCTGGAACGTCGGCGAGCTTCTCGATCGCCGATTTGTGCATGTCACTTTGCTGCTGCAGCAGGTTGGCGACCTGGGTGTACATCCGCATCACCTCGACCATCCGGCTCATCTCGCCGACCGCGTTCACGTTCGACTTCTCGATGTAGCCCTGGCGCACGGTGGACTTGGTGTCGGCCTGCTGGTTCGCGGAACCCTGGGCGTAGAGATTGGCGCCCTGTTTGGCGAGCCTCTGCGGATCGTCGAAGGCGACCATGCGGATCTTGCCGCGGATGGAGTCGACGCGGGCGGTGCCCTCGAGCACCGTCACCGTGCCGTCGGGCGCGACGTTGATGTCGTGGTCGGTCGGCTGGAAGGTGATCGGGCCGGCATTGCCGAGCACGAGATTGCCGTCCGAGGTGACGAGCTGGCCCTGGTTGTTGAGCGAGAACTTGCCGTCGCGGGTGTAGCGCTCGCCGCCGGCGGTCTGCACCGCGAAATAGGAATTGCCGTCGACCGCGAGGTCGAGCGGGTTCTTGGTTTCCTCCATCGGGCCCTGGCCGACATCGCGGAAGGTGCCGCGGTCCTGCACATAGGAGACCCGGCGGTCGGAGCCGACGAAATTGTCCTCACGCGCGCCGGAGTTGAGGAATTCCTCAAACAGCGTGCGATCGGCCTTGAAGCCGTTGGTGTTGGCATTGGCGACGTTGTTGGCGATGACATCCATCTGCCGCTCCAACGTCATCTGCCGCGATAAACCGACCAGAAGCGCGTTCTGCATCGGATGGTTCTCCCCTGTGGAGGTCCTGCTTCGCCGCTCTCCCAAGCGTCTTGGCCGACCCGTCGATGAGACCTTCGGGCTCTCCCAAACCGTCCGGTCTCGGCCTTTCCTCAGCGAAAGCCGTGCCAACGCAGAAAATCACGCATTCGCAGGCGCTTAGGTGTTCTGGAGGGGCGAGCGAGGGGCGGCAGAAAGGTTCTGTTGACCATGTTTGCCCGGCAGATTTTTCCTAGCGCAGGGGCAATCGAAAGGTTCTGTTAACCATGATTACCGTACCGTTTGCAGCTATGAGGAGCGCGTTGCGCGCTGGGGCAGTTGTATCGCGTCACTGGCCGACCAGAAGGCTTCGCTTTCTCAGATCCTTGATAGTGAGCGAGCGCGGCGACCATGGCAGAGAACGAAGCGGAAGGCGGCGCAGCCACTGACGGCACCGAGGCGGCCCCGCCGAAGAACAAGCTCAAGTTCATCATCATCGCGGTCGCAGCGCTCGCCATTCTCGGCGGCGGCGCGGCAACCTGGTTCTTCCTCTTCCGTCATGGCGACGACGAGCACCATGCCGAGGCCGCGCCGCCACCGAAACCGCCGGCCTTCGTCGACGTGCCCGACATGATGGTCAACCTCGCCGGCGCGCCAGGAGAGCGCGTGCAATATCTGCGGCTGAAGATCGTGCTCGAATTGAAGGAAGAGAAGCAGATCGAGGCGATCAAGCCGACGATGCCGCGCGTCACCGACATCTTCCAGACCTATGTCCGGGAGCTGCGCCCCTCCGACCTCAATGGCTCCGCCGGCATCTTCCGCCTCAAGGAGGAGCTGACCAAGCGCGTCAACGCGGCGGTCGCGCCGATCCAGGTCAGCGCGGTGCTGTTCAAGGAAGTCGTGGTCCAGTGACGGTGCAGGGAAGGTAACGGGCTAGCGTCATGGCCGGCAACGAGCAAATGGACCAGGATGCGATTGCCGCCCAATGGGAGGCCTCGCTCGATTCCGAGGATCCCGCGGAGGCCGCGAAGGCTGCTGCCGAGAATGAACTATCCGAGACCATGGCCCTGCAATGGGCGGCCATGGTCGAGGACGGCAGCCGCGATCTCGGCAACGGCAAGAATTCAGGCGAGAGGGTGCTTTCGCAGGAGGAGATCGACAATCTCCTCGGCTTCACCGTCGGCGACGTCACGCTCGACGACCATTCCGGCATTCGCGCGATCATCGATTCAGCGATGGTCTCCTACGAGCGTCTGCCGATGCTCGAAATCGTCTTCGACCGCCTGGTGCGATTGCTGACGACTTCCTTGCGCAATTTCACCTCCGACAACGTCGAAGTCTCGCTCGACCGCATCACCTCGGTGCGTTTC
The DNA here is from genome assembly GCF_059803455.1 of Bradyrhizobium sp. UFLA05-108. Taxonomy (NCBI): domain Bacteria; kingdom Pseudomonadati; phylum Pseudomonadota; class Alphaproteobacteria; order Hyphomicrobiales; family Nitrobacteraceae; genus Bradyrhizobium; species Bradyrhizobium sp. UFLA05-108. The sequence continues at coordinate 61,419 of NZ_JBANAZ010000044.1, forward strand.
GGCGACTACATGAACTCGATCCCGCTGCCGGCCGTCCTCTCGGTGTTCAAGGCCGAGGAGTGGGAAAACTTCGGCATGGCGGTGGTCGACTCCAGCCTGATCTATTCGATGATCGATGTGCTGCTCGGCGGTCGGCGCGGCGCGAGCCAGCTCCGCATCGAAGGCCGGCCCTACACCACGATCGAGACCGAGCTGGTCAAGCGGCTGGTCGAGGTGGTGCTGGCCGACGCCGAACAGGCATTCCGGCCGCTGTCGCCGGTGACCTTCACGATCGACCGGCTCGAGACCAATCCGCGTTTCGCCGCGATCAGCCGTCCTGCAAACGCCGCGATCCTGGTGCGACTGCGCATCGACATGGAAGATCGTGGCGGCAACATCGAACTACTGCTGCCTTACGCGACCATCGAGCCGATCCGGGGCGTCCTGCTCCAGATGTTCATGGGCGAAAAGTTCGGCCGCGACACGATCTGGGAAGGTCATTTCGCCACCGAGATCGTCCAGGCCGAGATCGCGGTCGATGCCGTGCTCTATGAGGCCGACATTCCGCTCAAGCAGCTCATGCGGCTCAAGGTCGGCGACACGCTGCCGCTGGACATGCGCGCGGATGCCAACGTGACCGTGCGCTGCGGCAGCGTCACACTGACCGAAGGACGGATGGGACGCGTCGGCGATCGCGTCGCGATCCGCGTGACGAAACCTCTGCGCAAGCCAGGTACGACACTTGCGATGTTCGAGAAGGTCGACGAGCAGAACAAGATGATGGAGGCACCATGAACCACTCCTTAGGCATGGCGATCGAGATGCTGGTCGCGATCCTCCTGATGCTGACGATCGGCTACTGCATCCTGCTCAACAAGCGGCTGACGCGGCTGAAGGCGGACGAGCATTCGCTGAAAGCCGTCATCGCCGAGCTGATCACCGCGACCGAGATCGCCGAGCGCGCGATCGGGGGGCTGAAGCTCGCTGTCCGCGACGTCAACGAAAATCTCGGCAGCCAGCTCGCCGCCGCAACGCAGATGTCCGACCAGCTCTATCGCCAGCTCGGCGAGGCCGACAACGTGGTGCGGCGCCTCTCCAAGATCGCCATCGCCGCGCGCCCCGTGACGAATCCGGAAGCTGCCGCAGCCCCCGTCGTCAAGCCCTCGGCGGCGAAGGCGGTGGCGGCGGCTGCCGAAGCATTCTCCGAGCGCAGAAGGTCCAACGGGATTGCCGCATAAAGTCGATGCATGAAATCCTTTCGTAACATCCGCGTCATTCCCGTCGTTCTGGTCGCAGTCGCCGCCCTCGCCATGCTGAAGGTCGCGGGCCTCGTGATCAACGGCGGCTACGTGTTCGACTACCAGCCGAACACGACCAGAAAATCCTGGGCGCAGGAAAACCTCAACTTCCCGACCGGCCGCGAAGACCCCGACATCACCGGCTCGACGCACGGCGCGCCGAAGGAGGCTTCCAAGGAAGATGCGCCGAAACCGGCCGCGCCCGAGACCAAGCCCGAAGGCCAGGTGATCAAGCCGGAAGAATCCCGCGAGCAGACTTCGCCCGCCGAGCGCGCGATTCTGGAGCGCTTGCAGAACCGTCGCCAGGAGCTCGAAGCACGCCAGCGCGAGATCGACATTCGCGAGAGCCTGCTCAAGGCGGCCGAGAAGCGCATCGAGTCCAAGGTCGAGGAGATGAAGGCGGTGGAAGCCCGCATCTCCACCACCGCAGCCGAGCAGAAGGCGGCGGAAGCTCAGCGTCTCAAGGGCCTCGTCACCATGTACGAGGGCATGAAGCCCAAGGACGCCGCGCGGGTGTTCGATCGCCTGGAGATGGGCGTGCTGATCGAGATCGCGACGCAGATCGCGCCGCGCAAGATGTCGGACATCATGGGATTGATGCAGCCCGAGGCCGCCGAGCGGCTGACGGTCGAGATGGCCCGCCGCGCCGGTGGCGGCGGAGACCGCTCTGCCGATGCCGCCGATCTGCCCAAGATTGAGGGCCGCCCGACGCAAAAGCCGAATTGAAACGGAGGATTTCCCGCTCCACCGCGATGGGGCTGGGGGCTGAAGTATCGCGGTGGAGCGGAGCCGGCAAACCTCAATACGCAAGCGAAGCCCCGGCGAGGACAATCTGCGTGTGTGATTCGGGCGTGTTGGCGGCCAATTCGAGGCGTTGTTGGTGCGCGCACAACACTTCGCTCGGCGCACCACTCCCCTCCGTGATGCGTTTTCCGCAATGCAGCATCGGTTACTGCGAGAACGGATTGCGAGAATGGATTAAGACGCCATTAGCTTATGCGGATCATGCTTCTCAGCATGAGAGTTGCAATGGCCGCACTTGTTGCTCTCCTCGCGCTTCATTACGTGGACGAGCAACTATTCGGCGCCCGGTACACCCGAGGCGTAACGGCGATGCTGTCTCAGATCATGAGGTCGTTCGGCTAGGGCGCGTTCAGACTGTTTGTCTAGTTCGCGACGCGCTGGTCTACCCTGCGATCTCCGATCCCGGCAGTCGTCGCGTCGAACCACTTCCCGGCGGGAAGCGGCGTGCCGCATCGTTGCCTGATCAGATCGGCCTTCGTGACACGCGTCACCAGATTCAGAGTGCTATGGCAACAGGAGCACTCGTAAACCTTCAGAGCATATCCTTTGGCGACTGGAACGAGAGCTATGAGTGCTCTTGCCCTGCTGCATATGATGCAATTGGCTTCCCCGCGCATCGATCGAGCCCCCGCCTGATCAATCGAAATCGGATCGTCACGACGCTATCTCGTTCTGATTCGCTCATCGGTTGCAACATCTCAATGGTTGAGCGGGTGCGCCCGGCAAACCTCACCGCGCAGACCGTCCTCACGCATGAAGCGAGTGACGAAGAGCCTGCCTCGCGTTGCAGATGCAGTCAGACGGCGCTTCTCGTTCTGAACGTGCGATGAGTTGACGCGCGCAAAATGTGAGCTGGACGACAGTCGCGCAGCGCACACTGGAACTAGGGTGGGGCCATTCGCTAATCAGTGGCGTGGAGGGAGCGATGAACTACTGCTCATCCATAGCAGACCGCGCAATCGAGGCCATCAATCGTCTGCTGATCGTGGCGATGACGTCCGCCTGGACATCGACCTTGAGTCATCAGCATGCATTGCCGCCCGCTGAGGAAGATGACAGTGACGATGACGCTTGTTCGCGGCAGCACAGCGCCTCGCCGTCGGATTGGAACGGCAGGCAACACTGAAAGAGCCTTGCGGCACAGCCGCAGTTCGCGATCAACACGCGACGTTGTGAGGCGTTGATGACTCCGATGTGGTGGCGTGTTTGGTCGGGTCAGCGATTTCCGATCCGAGCGCGCCAACGTGCTTCAAAAGTGTCGTAGTCCACGGCCCATGCTTGCGAGTCCAGCGGATTGCTCGGGCTTGCCGCGACCGAGCCCGTCACGTTCGCGGCCAAAGCTGGTTGTGCCGAATTCCGCTTTGGCCACTCCAGCTCCGATTTAGAAAGCATAGGCTTGCCCTCGTACCAGCATTTCCGTTCATCGATGATGCGATAGGACCACCAGCGACCCTGCGTCGACGAGGGTATCGAGCTGCTGCATTGTTGCTTCGCCATTGCATCGGGTGTCCCGGCTGGCAAAAGCCAGGTCGCGAAGGCGGCAAGGGCGACCGATCGGAGCCGGTTCGTCATTGGTCTGCAAAGGAACCGCTTCGCTGCTGTAAACGGCTTACAGCAACGACGAGCTCGGGACGTTCCAGAACTTCGATCAGTCTATCGAGAACACGCTCGGTGCTCTGAGGTCGCGGTTGAAGGTATTCTTCGAGGATCGATTGCGCTTCGCTGATCGCATGAAGTGCCAATTGTTGATCGGTCATCACTTCTTACCCATCCACAGATCCGCCGGTAACAGAGGCAGAAAAGATCAAGTCACTTTTGGGGAATATTCACGTTTTCCTCAGGTCTTTGATCAACTTTTGTTTCAATCGGAACCTCAAGCCATAGAAGCCCACAGGTCGAAAATCTTCATACCATCAACTCGTGGTGATAGGCGGGCTGAGCGCTCGCTTCATGAACAGAGACCGAATTCAAAGGGGCGGCGGCGTCGTGCGCAGGCGCAAGCGATTCAACTGCTTGGGCTCCCAGAAGTCCCGGGCGTGCTATGTTTGTATCGACCAACGACGGGGTAGGGGGCAGTTCCGCGAACGCAAGAGCGCCCGAGCCTTTGGCCTCGGTAAGCTCGTTCCTGAAATGAAATACGTCTTCAGCGCCGAGCGCTGTGAGAGGATGTGAGCCGAGGAGCGCGGGTGTGGCAGCGGACCATTCAGAATGATCGGCGGCGGACTGAATGGGCGCGATGCCTTGCTCGCTCCTTGCGCTGAAGGCCAGATTGGCAGCGAACGAAAAAACAAAATGGTCGCTGCTGGCGAGATGGTTGGCACCGAACCCGCTGATGCCTTCAGGCTTCGCTTCAGCCTGGCTGATGTCGTCCCCGCTCTTGCCGGTCGTCGTCGGGCTGCTGGAACTGCCGGCGGCCACGTCGATTTGGCCGGTATCGTTCGTTGAGTCCGGACTGGCTGCCGGTGGCTGGCTGGCGTCGCTTCCGCCCCCTGTGCCGTCTTGTTTCGATGTCCCATCGCTTGGTGGCGGATCCGTTTGCGTTGCGGCAGCCGGGCTGTCGAGGTCCCGGAAGCCTGCGCCGTGGATGGTAATCGTCACAACCTGCGGCGTGCCGTCGATCGTGGTTATCGTGAAGGTATCGGTCAGCGTGTCGCAGGCCCTGAGAGCCCGGACCGCGCAGTTGTCTTCGTCGAGTGCGTAGGTCCAAACGCCCGCAGCCGTCATCGTGAAGGTGCCATAGCCGTGCGTGCTGCACTTGGGCGCGCAAACCGCCGTGAACAGGTTGGGCGGATTGTCGACATCAGTGTCGGTGAGCGTGCCGGTGGCCGTCGGTGCCTCCGGCGTCTTGCAGATCGGCTCGGTCACCGAGCCCGTCGTGGTGCCGTGGATGATGGCAGGGTCGTTGGCGCCCTGGATGGTGATCGTCACCACCTGCGGCGTGCCGTCGATCGTGGTCACCGTGAAGGTGTCGGTGAGCTTGTCGCAGACATTGAGCGCCTGCACCGCACTGTTGCTGTTGTCGAGCGTGTAGGTCCAGACGCCCGCTGCCGTCATTGTGAAGGTGCCGTAGCCGCCAGCGCTGACCTTGGGTGAGCACACCGCGGTGAACGTGTTGGGCGGATTGTCGACATCGGTGTCGGTCAGCGTGCCGGTCGCCGTCGGCATACCCGGCTTGCAGCCAGCCGCCTCGATCACGCACCCGGCTGTCTTGCCGGAGATGATGGCGGGATCGTTGGCGCCATGGATGGTGATCGTCACCACTTGTGGTGTGCCGTCGATCGTGGTCACGGTGAATTTGTCGGTCAATGTGTCGCCGACATTGAGCGCCTGAACTTTGCAGTTGCTGTTGTCGAGCGTGTAGGTCCAGACGCCGGCCGCCGTCATAGTGAAGGTGCCGTAGCTGCCCGCTTCGGGACAACCGACCGGCACGAAAGTGTTGGGCGTATTGTCGACGTCGGTGTCGGTCAGCGTACCGGTCGCGGTCGGAATTCCCGGCTTGCAGCCGGCCGCCTCGGTCACTGAGCCGGTCGCGTCGCCCGAGACGATCGCGGCATCGTTGGCGCCGTGGATGGTGATCGTCACGACCTGCGGCGTACCATCGATCGTGTTCACGATGAACGTGTCGGTCAAGGTGTCGCCGACATTGAGCGCCTGCACCTTGCTGTTGGTATTGTCGACTGTGTAGGTCCAGACGCCCGACGCGGTCACGCTGAACGTGCCGTAGCCCGCCGTGCTGGTCTTGGAATTCACGACCGTGAAGGTGTTTGGGGTATTGTCGACGTCTTTATCGGTCAGTGTGCCGGTCGCGGATGCGCCGGGCGCCGCGTTGGCAACGCCGCCCGCTTCGGTTGACGAGCCGGTGGTGACACCGGAAATGATGGCGGCGTCATTGACGCCATCGATGCTGATTGTGAAGTTCTGAGCAGTGGTAAGGTTGCCGTCCGACACCGTAATGACGAAATCGTCAGTCGTCGGCGTCGTCAGCGCGTTGATCGCGTCACTGTTCGGTACGAAGGTATAAGCGCCGCTGGCGCTGTTCACATAAAGCGTGCCATAGGTGCTGGCTTTCGATACATCATACGTCACTCCGCCCACGACCGTGTCGCCGGCGGTGCCGCCGCTGATACCGAAAATCAGTGGCGCGCCGCTGGTGCTGCTGGCGCTGAACGTGCCGCTGGTCGCAGTGAAGGTGTCAAACACCACCGTATCGAGTTCGACCAGTCCTGACTGAATATTGAACGTCGGCGGCGAATGAACAACGATGGGATTATCGGGAACGACGACGGTGCTAGGCAGCACGATCGGAAGCGAATGTAGCTGCGCAGGAGCGTCGGACTCTATGAAATTGATCGGCTCCAGCGGCAGCGTCTCCGGGAAGGGAGTCGTGCCGGATCCCTTTGGCCCGACCTCCTTCGAGAGATTGGCCCACACGTCATGCTCCGCCGCCTGGAGTTCCTCCATGCGAGCCGGGGTATTGACGACCTGGTTGACGCTGACCGAAGACCCGACCTTGTTGAGCACGACCGTCTCGCCGGGATCCTCGACGATGATGTGTCGCGGAACCGCCTCCTTGGTCACGAGCTCGAACGCGCCGTGCTCGACGTCCTTGTACGTGATGCTGTCATTGTCCAGGAACGTGATATTCGCGTCTGCGGCCTCGGCACCCTTCAACATCGAGAACATCAATGTTCCGAGCGCCAGCATTCCGAACCCGCCCGTATGGATCCGGCCGCGAATGCTCCCAACGGGAGTATCGAGCGTCAGGGCACCGCTCTTTGCCGACCGCCCGGCAACGAAAGCAAAGGTGCCTTTGGATATCGTGAACACGGCCGAGCACGAGTTGCGGTCGAGATCGCAGACGAATTCGCTCAGCTCCATGCGCGCGCCGCTGGAGAGGTTGAAAAAGGTGTCGTCAATGAAGCGGATGCCGATCTGCCCGTCGGCGGCCGTCTCGATCACATCACCGGGGCGGAGTGGATCGCCAACCATGACTTGGGTGGCGATGCCGCTCGCACGCCTCAAGATGCCGCAACCGATCGCCGTGTGAACGGTGCCGATTATCTTCGGAGACGCGACCACGGAGGTCACGTCTCCGGCCTCTACGCCGGACGCAACTAACATAGCCTTCGACCTCGTCAGCCGAGAACTCAGGCTCAGCGCGCCTTTTTTCTTTCGTTCTGGTCTGCCCTCGCCACGAGATCAACCAATCATGGCGCCGGCAGCCCAGGGCTTGCCCGCCGAAATCCTGATCGAGATCACCCAAGTCGATTCAAGAAAGAGACGCGTTCAGCGCGTGGTCGAACCCGGCCCCTTCCATCGAAGCGATTTGCTTTTCCAAATGAGAGTTAGTGTAATTTTTCTGCGGTATTCCGGATCTGTGGAACAAAATTAAGCCGGCGGGATGGATTTAACAACCATTAAATTATATTATATACCGCTCGACTAGGTTTGTTCGGAAAAACCGCATGGGCTGGGGCGGAGATCTTCTCAATGAAGGGGGAGGTCATGCGTGTATATTCGATACTCGGATTGGTGACCGCTTTCATTCTGACGCTCGCCGGCCTTTTGCCAGATGCTGCGCGCGCGCAAGTCGATTCCGCCAAGCCCGTTCTTCAGAACTTTTCCTCGAAGCCAATTGGCAAGATCGTAACCGCCACGGGCTCCGTCACGATCGAACACGCGAATGCGGTCGTTGTTCAGGCCAACGTGCCCCCCCAACCCAATCAGACGAAAGTCGGCGATCTCGTCTATCTGGGGGACGTGCTGCGGACAGGGGATGACGGTCGAGTTGGCATCAACTTTACCGATGGCAGCTCGTTCAATCTGTCGAGCAACGCGCACATGACCTTGGACGAATACGTCTACGACCCAAACGGAAAGTCCAATTCGACTTTCTTCAGCCTCGCAAAAGGCACGTTCACCTTCGTTGCCGGCAAGGTCGCGAAAACTGGTGACATGAAGATCGACACCCCGGTCGCCACAATGGGCATCAGAGGCACCACGCCCCATGTCGAGATCTCCGACAACGGGTCGGTGAAATTCTCTACCCTCATCGAAGAGGGCAAGAGCAAGATGACAAAGAAATCCGCCGGTTCCACTGGGCCATCTGAACAGAAAGCCGACCGCAAGCTCAACTTGAACATCTGCCGACGGTGCTAGAAGCCTTTCACCAGGGACAGAAATTTCCCTAATTCGTGATCGGGGATACTGATATGAAGCCGAGTGCGACCGGAGCCATCACCGGCGTCGTGGCGTCTGGTCTCATCTTGCTATTGCTGGAGCTGCCGGCGGTGGCGCAGGCGCCGAAGCAGGAGGGGAGCTATCTCAAGACGATTGAGCTGTGCAACAGCGTCGCGCGCGCATCGCTCGAAGCACGAATTGATGGTTGCACCGCGTTCATCGATGCGCACCGAAACGCGACGAAGGCCTTGGCCATCGCCTATAACAATCGTGGCAACGCTTATGCCGAAACGGGACGCTATGATCGCGCCATCCACGATTTCGATCAATCGATCGAGCTCAACCCGGGCTACACCAAGGCCTTCAACAACCGCGGTGTGGCCCATCTGATGAAAGGCGAATACGACCTCGCGATCGAGTCTCTGGATGAGGCCATCAAGCTCAATCCTGGCTACGGCGAGGCCTTCGCGAACCGTGCAGAGGCTAACCTTCGAAAGAACGCGTACGATCGCGCGGCGCGAGACTACGACGAGGCCATCCGTTTGCGGCCAGATCTGGCGGGCGCGTGGAGCGGACGCTGTTGGGCCCGGACCATGCTGGGCACTCTGCAGGCTGCGCTCGAAGACTGTAACAAGGCGCTTCAATCGGGATCGGGCAATGCGGCCACATACGATTCGCGTGCTCTGGTCTTCCTGAAGATGGGCCAGCTCGCTGCAGCCATGGATGACTATAACTCAGCGCTGCGGCTCGAGCCGAAGCTGGCGAGCGCGCTTTATGGGCGCGGCCTCGCCCGGCTCAGGCAAAGCGACAAGGCAGGCGGTGATGCCGATATCGTGGCGGCAGAGACAATTCAGCCCGGGATCGCCGACGACTTCGCGCGCTACGGCGTGCAGTAGAAGCGGCATTCGCAAACTGGACTGCGACCGTCGAGGTATCAAAATCCGGTATTCAAGTGGGTTCGATGGTGCTTAGATTTCACCTGCGTCATGACGTGACGGGCGCTGGCTTACGGACTCCGCTCGTTGCTTTGGAATAGGTTTGCCCTTAAGGCCCGCCTCCAACTCTTGAAGCCTTCCGTTCTTCCCCATACTCGGGGGCGGGTCTTTGTTTTTCAGAAGACTGTGGGCCGCACCGCTGGCCAAGAAGTCCGTTGCCATGCCACGCTGCGCAGTCGAATACGACGGCAACGTAGCGGTACTCTCCTCGTGATGTTCTGTCTCGCACACGCCGCGCTGTGGGCGCGTGAAGCAAGTGCCCAGTGTTCAGCGCGCGACGTCCTGCAAAGTCAAAATCATCGGCCAGGACGGCAAGGCGGACGCGCAAATATCCGTGCGATCCCGCTTGCTGTTCGTGCGACCGACAGGAGCCGAGAACGCAGCATTCCTTCCGCCCTAAGAATAAGAATATCGTCTGCTGAGACCAGGGCTCCCCTGGCGGCCGAGGAATGACGGGCGTCACTGGGCCAGACCCCTCACGGACCGCCGGGTTGCCGGCGGATCTCTTCCAGCAGGCGGCGCATCGCCTCGACCTCCTTGCCGAAGCCTGCCCAATCACCGGTTTTCAACCGCTCCATTGCCTGATCGTAGTGGGTGAGCGCCTCCTGCGCGCGTGCCGCCACGGCTCCTTCGCTGGGCAACTCCGCGGTCCCACCCGGTGCCGTCGTTGTGGGCCCGCTGTTCGCGAAGAGCGCCCACAAGGCTTCCTCGAGCGTTTCCTTCATGACGACGTGCTCGCCATAGGCGGCAATCACCCGTTTCAGTTCCGGCAAATGACCCTGCTCGGCTCGCAGATATAGCGGCGACACGTAAAGGATCGAGTTCTCGATGGGGATCACGAGCAGGTTTCCCCGGATCACTCGCGAGCCCATCTGGTTCCACAGCGAGATCTGCTGGGAGATCTCCGTGTTCTGATGAATGCGTGCCTCGATCTGAAACGGTCCGTAGACCAGCTTCTCCTTGGGAAATTCGTACACGATCAGCTTGCCATAGCCGGGCTCGTCGCAGCGTGCGGCGAGCCATGCGATCATGTTGTCGCGGCGGCTCGGTACCATCGGGATCATCAGAAAGAACTCGGCTTGCGCTTCGCCAGGCAGTCGCATGATGATGTAGTAGGGCGCCATCGCGGTCGTGCCGTCCAGTGAAGAGACGCCATCGCCGGCCGGCTGGCGCGGGAATTGCCAGAGGTCCTCGCGGTTGTAGAAAACATCGGCAGATTCCATGTGATAGGTTTGGAAAAGCCGGGCCTGGATCAGGAAGAGGTCCTCGGGATAGCGAATGTGCCTTTGCAGATCGGGCGGCATCGCCGTGAACGGCTTGAAGAGAGCCGGGAAGATTCGACGATAGGTCGCGGCTATCGCGTCTGCCTGGTCCATCAGATAGAAGTCGACGGTACCGTTATAGGCATCGATGATCACCTTCACCGAATTTCTGATGTAGTTGAGATTGTTGGAGCCGGACGCGCGCTGCGCATAGGGAAAATATTCGCTGGTCGTGTAGGCGTCCTGAATCCAGAACATCCGGCCCTCGCTGACGACAAGGTAGGGATCGCGATCCAGAATCAGGAACGGCGCAATCGTGCTCACCCGCTCCTGGATGTTGCGCCGGATCATGATCCGGCTGCCGTCGCCGACGTAGTCTGAAAGAAACAGGTTCACGTCGTTGAAATAGTGGGCGAAGATCAGTCGCCGCACCATGCTCGACAACGGGACGCCGCCGGCACCGTCATAGGATGCGTAGACGTTGTCCTTTCCCTTGGGATAGTCGAACTCCGGCACGGTTGCCTTGACGATGACGTAGTCCTCGGTCTGCTGCCCGTAGTAGATGCGCGGCTCGCGAATCTCGGGTCCTCCCTGCGCAACTGGAGGAACATCGTGCAGGTAGAGGAGCGGAAGCCCTTCGCTGCTCTTCTGCGTGACCGGACTGAGCACCGCACCATTGCCGTGGGTGAACAGGATGTGGCGGTTGACCCAGGTCTGCGCGTTGGGCGGCAGCAGCTCGGAATTCAGCTCGCGCGCCGAGAGGATCACGCTCTGGTAGGTGCCGCCGAGCCAGTAGCGGTCGACATCGAGATTGCGCAGCTTGTAGTAGGTGCGGATCTCCTGAAGTTGCGCGTAAGTGTCGGCCAAGGGTTGCCAATCCCACAGCCTTATATTCTCGATCGTGGCCTTGTTGGCTTCGAGCGTGCCGAAGGTCAGGGTCTGCTCCGCAGGGAATGGCTTGGGCGAGATCCGATTGAGATTGTAGGCCTCCCGGGTCAGCGCGATGTTGCGAGCGATGTAGGGACGCTCCCAGTCCAGCTCGTTGGGCCTGACGTAGAAGCGCTGAAAAACTGCGGGGATGATCCCGGAGAGCAGGAAAGCGGCGCCGAACAGCAGCGCAATTGTGGCGGTGGGGAGGCGGTAGGTGCGGACCCACAGGTTCGCCCATGCGGCCAAGGCAGCGACGATCGACAGCGCGATCAGGATCCACAGGACCGGCAATTCGACGTTGACGTCGGTATAGCCTGCGCCGACCACCACGCCGTTGTCGCCGAACAGCAGGTGGTAGCGGTCGAGGCCGTAGGACCACGCCTTCATGCCGAAGAAAAGCCCAAGCAGTGCCGAACCGTGGGAGATCGCCGCCGGCGACATTCGTTGGGCCCGGTCCTCGATGTCGCCATGCACCCAATAGACGAATCCGGCGAACAGTGCGCTCATGATGAGCGTCAGCATTGCCCAGTTCTTGATGGCTACGAACGCGGGCAGGGAGAACAGGTAGAAACCGATATCCTTGCCGTACAGGGGATCGTTGCTACCGTAGGGCACCTGATAGATGAAGCGGAGCAGCGTGCCCCAGTTGCCGACCTCGCCCCAGGCGACAAGCAAGGCAAAGAGGCCGCTGCTGGCGGCGATCACGCCGCGCCACGGCAGCCGCTCGCGCAGGAATTCAAGCGGATCAGGCTGAGCCGCGGCGGCCGCAAGTGTTGGAACAAAGGCCGCAGGCAATCGGGTTCGCCGCCCGCCAAGACCAAGCGCAATCCGCGCGTTCAGCCACAAGATGGTGGCAGTCGCGGCGAAAACGACAATGAAGCCAGCGGTTTTGGCGCCGATCGTGATCCAGAATATCTGCGTGTAGCCGACCGAGGCGAACCACATCCAGTCGACCAGGACGTCGCTCACGAGAGCGAGCAGGATCAGACCCATGACGATGGCGATGGCCGCGATAGTGAACCCTGCCGCAGCACTGCGCCGCGGCGCCTTCTGGCCGGGTCCGGCGATCCCGATCGTCATGTTCGCACTATAGCAGAATGGCGGCCGGGGCGGCGCTCTCCGGACGTGAGACCGATGGCGCGAATTACCCCTACGCTGGAAGGCCCGGGCTGGCTGCTTCGGGAACGGTGGTGCGGCGCAGCGAGCGCAAGTCAAATCAATCCGACAGCATTAACAAGTCCTTAATTGGCGAAACCTTAAAGTCGGGGGCACAGGCCGGCCCCCATCGCCGGCGTGAATCGTCGGACTGGATGAAATGCCGCCAATGGCGCGACAGGCTGCCGCTGGATTTTGGTCGCGAGCCCGGGCCTTGGTGTTGACCTCGGCGCCGGCTGCGCGCCGTCGTGTCCGCGCGCTGTCCGCACTGGCCGCCTGCTTGTTGGTGGGCCTGGCTTCGCCCGCGCGCGCCCAGCCGGTGCGGGGTGAGGCGACCTTCTCCGCCGGCGGGGGCTTTGCGCGCCTTGTCATCAAGCTCGGCGAGGATGTTTCCTCCGAGGTGACGACCGCGGGCTCGATCCTCATCATCCGCTTCGAGCGACCGGTCGATATACCGGTCGATCGCATTCCGGAAGGCGCTCCCGACTACGTCAACTCCGCGCGGCGCGATCCCGACGGCGCAGCGATCCGGCTGTCGCTGGCGCGCCGCGTCACCGTCAACACCATGAACGCCGGCGAGCGGACCTTCGTCGACCTTCTGCCCGAGGGCTGGAAGGGCGCGCCGCCGAGCCTGCCGATGGACGTGGTGAAGGAACTTTCCGATCGTGCGCGCGCCGCCGAGCGCGCGCTGCGTGCCCAGCGTGTGGCCGCCGAGACCAAGAAGCGCCCGCCGATCCGCGTCCGCGCCTCGGTTCAGCCGACCTTCGTGCGCTTCGTCTTCGAGATGCCCGACGGCGTCGCCGTCTCCTCGGTGCTCAACGAGCAGAAGCTGACGCTCGCCTTCAACGCCAATCTCAACTTCGATCTTGCAGACGCGGTCGTGGCGGCCCCCCCGAACGTGGCCTCGATCAAGCAGAAGGCCGACATCGACCAGACCAATATCGAGATCGCGCTGATCGGCGAGGCCGACGTGCACTCTTTCCGCGACGACAAGAACTATGTCGCCGACGTCGCCTTCCAGCCGGACAAGAACAAGTCCGCGACGACGGCCGAGCAGGTTCTGGCGCCGGCAAAGCCGGCCGCGCCCCCTGGATCGCACGCGGCGGCCGAGAAGGAGATGCCGCGCGAGATCAAGCCTCCGACCTCCGAGACCATCGCGCGCGAGGCCAAGATCGACGTGAAGCCGGAGACCGCGGGCGCGCCGCCGGCTGCCGAGGTGCCGAAGCTTGCACCGGCCGCGTCCGAGCCCGTCGCAGCTGAAATTGCGCATCCGGCCGAGGCACCGAAACCTGCGCCTCCGGCCGCCGAAGCCGCAGCGCCGGCTGCTGCGCCAAAACCCGTGGCCCCGGTGGCCGCCGAAGCGCCGAAGGAGCCGGTCAAGGAGGCGCCGAAGGACGTGGCGAAAGCCGCACCGGTCGGGGCGCCGGCTCCGGCCGTCTCGCAAGAGACCGCGCCAAGCGTCGATGCCCGCCGCGACAGCGACGGCCTGCGCGTGACGTTCCCGCTCTCCGTCGCAACGCCCGCCGCCGCCTTCCGCCGCGGCGACACCGTCTGGCTGGTATTCGATACGCAGAAAGCCATCGACGTCGAGCCGATCCGGGCCAAGGGTGGTGCGATGATCGGCGAGGTCAGCCGCACGCCGCTCGACAAGGGCCAGGCGATCCGCATCCGCCTCAACCGGCCGCTGGTCTATTCGCTGTCGAGCGAGGAGAACGGCAAGGAGACCAACTGGCTCCTGACGCTCGCCGACAAGATCCAGGCGACCCCGCTGCCGTTGATGATGATGCGCAACATCACGGACCCCGCGCTCGCCAATATCGCGATCCCCTTCGCCAATCCGGGCATGCTGCACAAGCTGACCGATCCCGACGCCGGCGACACGCTCTACGTCGTCACCACGCCGCGGCCGGTTCGCGGCTTCATCAAGCGGCAGGACCTGGTCGACCTCTCGCTGCTCGAATCCGCGCACGGCATCGCCATTCGTCCGAACTCCGACGAGGTCGGCGTCGAGGTCGGCTCCGACAAGGTGATCCTCGGCAAGAAGGGCGGGCTGACGCTCTCGCCGGTCGACGTCTCCGCCGAGCGCGCGCCGACCGCGGTGCGGCCGGTCTTCAACATCGAGGAATGGCGCAAGGGCCAGTCCGAGCTGTTCATGAACAGGCAGAGCGCGCTGGTCAACGCGATCGCGGCGGCCGAGCCGGCGCAACGCTCGATCCCACGGCTTGATCTTGCGCATTTCTACATGTCGCGCGGCATGTATCACGAGGCCAAGGCGATGACCGACGTCATGCTGGCCGATCCCCTCAACAAGGAGGAATCCTCGGCGCTGATCATGCACGCGATCGCGAGCATCCTGATCGGCCGTCCCGGGCAGGGGCTGAAGGATCTCGCCAATCCCGTGATCGGCAATAGCCACGATTCGCAGCTCTGGAAGGCGCTCGCCTATGCACGCCAGGGCAAGTGGGCCGATGCACGCGAGAAGTTCAAGAACGTCGAGTTCGCCATAGCCTCGCTGCCGCTCGACGTTCAGCGCATCGTGACGATGGATGCGATGCGGGCTTCGCTCGAGGTGAAGGACTATGCCGGCGCCTCCAAGCGGCGCAGCGAGCTCGAGGTCGTCGGCGTGCCGCCGGAGATGGCGCCGTCCTTCGCGGTGCTGCGCGGCCGGCTCGCCGAAGCGCTCGGTCACGACAAGGACGCGCTCGACGACTACAAGTTCGCGGTCGACTCGGACGACCGGCCGGCCGCCGCCGAGGCCAAGCAGCTCGAGGTCGCGCTGCGGCAGAAGCGCGACGAGATCACCAAGGACGACGCGCTGCGTGAGCTCGAGACGCTGGCGATGACCTGGCGCGGCGATGCCATCGAGGTGAGGACGCTCCAGTTGCTGGCCCGGATGTATGCCGACATGGGCCGCTACCGGGATGCGCTCGCCGCGGCGCGCACCGCGACCAAGCTGCAGCCGAATGCGGAAGCTTCGCGGCAGGCCCAAGATCTCGCGCAGGAGCTGTTCGCGCAGATATTCCTGAGCTCGAAAGGCGACGATCTTCCACCGATCGAGGCGCTCGGGATGTTCTACGAGTTCCGCGAGTTGACGCCGATCGGCCGGCGCGGGGACGAGCTGATCCGCAAGTTGGCCGATCGCCTGGCGTCCATCGACCTGCTCGACCAGGCCGCCGAACTCCTGCAATACCAGGTCGACCATCGCCTCGAAGGCGCTGCGCGCGCGCAGGTTGCGGCCCGCCTTGCCATGGTCTATCTCGCCAACCGCAAGCCCGACATGGCGATCTCGGCGCTGCGCGCGAGCCGCATCAGTGACCTCTCCGGCGAATTGCGCCAGCAGCGTCTCTTGCTCGAGGCGCGCGCGCAGAGCGACGTCGGCCGCCACGACCTCGCGCTCGACATCGTCTCCAACGTCGCCGGTCGCGAGGCCATCCGCCTGCGCTCCGACATCTTCTGGGCGGCGCGGCGCTGGCGCGAATCCGCCGAGCAGATCGAGCTCTACTACGGCGAGCGTTTTCGCGACTTCAAGCCGCTCAACGCGGTCGAGAAGAGTGACGTGATCCGCGCGGCCGTCGGTTACGCGCTCGCCGACGATGCGATCGGGCTGTCGCGCTTCCGCGAGAAATACGCGCCCTTGATGAGCGAGAGCTCGGACCGACTTGCCTTCGATATCGCGAGCAAGCCGGCGGCTGCCTCCAGCGCCGAATTCGCTGAGATCGCAAAGCTCGCTGCCAGCGTCGACACGCTCGACGGCTTCCTGCGCGAGATGAAGCAGCGCTTCCCCGACGCCACCGCTCGCGCGCCCATGCCGCCGCAGGCCAAGGACGAGACCGATCACACCGGCTCGCTGCCCTCGATCCCGCCCGTGAGGCAGATCAAGATGGCCCGCTAGACCGTTTGCCAAGGCCTCTCGACAGCCGTCCGCCAACGCGGCAATTTGCCGTCGTGCGCCGATGCCGGGAGAAGCGTGGACATGAGCAAGCCCGTCAAGACCGAAGCCGAATTGATCGCCATGGCGAAAGCCGAATTGAAGGTCCATGCCGATTGTTCGGAGGGCATGAAGATCATCGTTCTCCGCGATGGCAACAGCTGGGAGTTCCGCGACGAATCCGACCAGTCCACCATCGACAAGCCCGGCTACCCCGAATGCGTCGCCATGCTGGTGCAGATCGGCGATCACCTCAGCAAGCAGTATGACGTCAAGGGGTAGGCGACCTCGGTGTGAGGCGTCACCCCCCGTAACTCTGCACCAGGCTTCCTGCGACCAGCGACCAGCCGTCCACCAGCACGAAGAAGATCAGCTTGAACGGCAGTGACACCACCGCTGGCGGCAGCATCATCATGCCCATCGACATCAGGACGGAGGCGACGACGAGGTCGATGATCAGGAAGGGCAGGAACAGGAGGAAGCCGATCTCGAAGGCGCGCTTCAGTTCCGAGATCATGAACGAGGGAATGAGGATGCGGAGTGCGAGCTCGTCCGGGGTTGCCGGCGGCGGCTCGCCGGAGAGGTCCATGAAGAGTTTGAGGTCCTTCTCGCGCACGTTCTTCTGCATGAAGCCGCGCAGGGGAACTGAGGCGCGCTGGAGCGCGTCCTCGACGCCGATCTGGTTGGCGACCAGCGGCTTGATGCCGTCGTCGTAGGATTTCTGCAGGACCGGTCCCATCACGAAGAAGGTGAGGAACATCGCGAGCGCGATGATCACCGAGTTCGGCGGCGCCGTCGCGGTGCCCATGGCGGTGCGAAGCAGCGACAGCACGACCACGATGCGCGTGAACGACGTCATCATGATCAGGATCGACGGTGCGATCGACAATACCGTGAGCAGCGCGATGAGCTGAATTGCGCGCTCGGTGACGCCCCCGCCGCCCTGGCCGCCGAGATTGATGCTGATGTCCTGCGCATGCGCAGGCGCCGCCAGGAGAGCGGCGCCGATCAGGACAGGAAGGAAAAAAACTCTACGCGGGAAAGCCGAACGTCTCACGAAGGCGGCTTCGGACGGCCGAGCAGGGAGGCCATCTCGTCTTCGAGATTTTCAAAGCTCGTCTTCGCGGGCGCCGCCGGGGCAGGTGTCTCGTTGCGCGACGGGCGCGCCGCGGGTGCGGGCGGCTCGGGCGCAACGGGAGGCGCGACCGTCTCGCCGGTGGGCCGGCGCAGTGCTGCCTCGAGCCGCTGCGCCATCTCGGCGAGATTCTGCTCGGCGCTCGAGGGGGCGGCCGGCGGCGAGGGGGCCGGCGGCCGCCCCCTCGAGCGC